>CADBSN010000284.1 GCA_902797255.1 uncultured Bacteroidales bacterium
ATCTTTGTGATTGGCCTTGACATGCTCGGTCAAACGGTCGATACGGTATGAAAATAAAGCTATCTGGCTCTCGCATGAACCAGTATCTGAATTAGACTTTCCGTACTGACTAAAGATCTCTTGCTTCTTAGCTGAATCTAAGTACATAAATGATAAATTTGTTTGTTAATTAATAAAATTTCGCGTAAAGCGACTGCAAAGGTACGAAATATTTCATAATGCACAATGCATTATTTGTAATTCTTTGTGAAAAAACATGTTTTTCTTATTGTTTGTTGCCCGTTTTCTAGTTTTTTAGGCCTTATGTTTCATGCATTAAGTACCAAATAGACGTAATAGGCTATCATTGTGAGGGTCAGTATACCTCCTTGCCATCGACCAATCCTATGACGTTTGCCAATGATACAGAATGCACTCAACAGAAGGATGGAGAAGAGTAGAATCTTGAAGTCGAGAATATCGATGTTATTTGCTGTGATTGGATTGATGACAGAGGCCACTCCCAATATGAACATGATGTTGAAGATGTTACTACCCACCACGTTACCCATCGCCATATCTGTATCGCCTTTTCTGGCTGCTACTACAGATGTGGCCAGCTCTGGGAACGATGTGCCAGCAGAGACAATCGTGAGTGCGATGACTGATTCGCTGACTCCTAATTCGGCTGCGATTCCTGCAGCTCCGTCCACAAACCAGTCGCCGCCAAATACAAGCGCAACCAGACCTAATACAATCCAAAGAATGGCTTTCCACATTGGCATCAGCGCTTCTGTAGGCACTTTCTCCTCTGTGTGTTTTGCTGATTTGAGCGAGGTGATGATGGTGAATCCCATATAGATGACGAAGATAATCAGTAGCGTGATTCCCTCTATCCTCGTCAGCGTACCAATGCCACAGCAGTAGTACACCATAATAAATAAGGTGCAAGTCACCAGCACGTTCACAGGAAGGTCGCGAATCAGCAAGTCTTTCTTGCAGATAATCGGGCAGAACAGCGCTGTTACACCCACGATGGCCAATGTGTTGAAGAGGTTACTGCCCACTACATTGCCCATCGCCATGTCGCTACTGCCTTTCAATGCAGAGACCGAACTGACTACCAACTCTGGTAGCGAAGTGCCAAACGACACAATTGTCAAGCCAATCAAGAGGGTCGATACATTGAATTTCCGCGCAATCGATGATGCTCCGTCAGTTAGGAAATCCGCTCCCTTAATTACCAATAGGAGTCCGATGATAAATTTTATGATGAATAACCACATAACTATCTGTTTGACACAAAACTGTGGTGCAAAGTTATGAAAAATTCTGAATATAAAGAACGAATTCCAGATCTTTTTTTCCTTGGGTCATGATATATTTTCCCTTTCCCCTAGAGATAATCTATGTTGCAGGGCCTGCAACTTATGTTGTTCGACCTGCAACTTGTGTTGCTCGGCCTGCAATATAGATTTCCTCACGATTAAAATACTTTTTCCTCATGTGACTCATACTTTTTATTCCAGACTTGAAAACAACACAATAGTTTTCTTCATGTCACAGTGGCTTACACTATGAGATTGAGATGGGAAGACGAGCATCTTTATGGATGAATTGATATTTGTTTTTCTCCCTAGAGAAAAAAGAATGGCATTTATTTGGTGAATCGAAGAAAAAAGCGTAACTTTGCAGAGAATGACGTTTTTTTCACGCTGAATCTTTGAGGTTCACAAAATAAAACATAACGTTTTACGTTATATGTAATACTGATAATCAGAAATTGAAGGATATTGTGATATGAGGAAACTGCTTAGCATCATAGCTGTCGGATTGCTGGTGACGATTATTGCTGCGTGTTCTGCGAGTAAGAATACGGGCTTGAGTCGTCGTGTGCAGGCGCTGAAGACTCAATACAATACTTACTTCAATGGAAATGAGGCATTCAAGGAAGGTTACAGAGCTCAGCGCGATGGCAACAAGGACAACTACATGGAGATGATACCTTATTACATGGTGGGTAACAAAAACACCGTGAAGTTGGGAGGAGGTCAGTTCGATCGTGCCATCGAGAAGAGCCAGAAGGCCATCAAGCAACATAGCATCACGAAGAAACCCGAGGTGAGCGCATCGAAACGACGTACTGTTAAGGGAAAGTTGTGGTTGGCACAGAAGGAGTATAATCCTTTCCTCTACAAAGCTTGGTTCCTGATGGGTAACGCTCAGTTTCAGAAGGGTGAGTTCTTCGAGGCTGCTTCCACCTTTGCCTATATGCAGCGTCTGTATGCCACTAAGCCCAATATTGTGGCAAAAGCCAGAGTGTTAGAGGCAAAGTGCTACGCAGAGATGGAGTGGTTCTACGATGCTGAGGACTTGCTGAACCGTGCTCAGCGAGATAGTTTCCCAACATCGCTCAACAGTGCTAAGGCTGCCATTCTCGCAGATTGTCAAATCCGTCAGCAAAACTACGAAGAAGCCATCCCCAATATGGAGCAGGCCATCACGCGGCAGAAAGGATCGCTAGAGAAAGCACGCCTATACTTTCTGCTTGGACAGTTGTACCATCAGGTTGGTGAGGACCAGAAAGCATACAAGGCTTTCAAGAAAGTGTATTCGAAGAATCCACCTTACGAACTGGAATTCAACGCACGCATCAAGCAGTCAGAGGTATTGTCGAAGGGTCAGTCGAAGCAGATGATTGCCAAGCTGAAACGAATGGCCAAGAGTACCAAAAACAAAGACTATCAGGATCAGATTTATTACGCTATCGGAAACATTTGGCTGGCAAACGGAGACACCACCCGTGCCATCTGGGCCTATCAGGACGGAGTGGATAAGAGCACGAGGAACGGTATTGAGAAGGGTGTAGTATGGCTCCATCTTGGACAGCTGTATTGGGAACGTGAGGAATTCGTGAAGGCACAGGCCTGCTATGCAGGGGTACTGAGCTTGTTCGATAAGGACAGAGAAGACTATAAAGAAGTGAATGAGCGCTCAAGGATATTGGACGAGTTGTTGCCCTATGCTTCAGCTGTTGAACTGCAAGACAGCTTGCAGGAACTGGCTCGCATGGACTCTGTGGAGCGGATGAAGGTCATCAAGAACATCATCAGCGAGTTGAAGAAGAAAGAAAAGGAGGAGGAGAAAAAAGCTGCAGAAAAGGCGAATGCCGCTACTCAAAATCGTCCAGGAGCTCAGAATCAGGGAGCCAATCAGCAGCGTCCGGGCAATCAGACACCGGCACAGTGGTACTTCTATAACCCTGCAGCTGTGACAAACGGAAAAAATGAATTCCAACGCCTATGGGGAACTCGACAGCTGGCTGATGATTGGCGGCGTAACAACAAGACCGTCTTGGCCTTTGACGAAGAGACAGAAGAGGAAGAAGACATCGAAGCCGAAACAGATTCTATTGGTGACGTAGCTGTTCCGTTGGATTCTCTAGGTACAGCTGTGGCAGACTCAGTGGCTGCTACTACTCCGAAAGTTGAACTATCGGAAGCAGAACAAAAGGCATTGGAGAAACAGAAAGAATATGAGAGTGATCCACATCGTCCGGAGTACTACTTGAAGGACATCCCATTCACAGACGAACAGATGGCCCAATCGAATGTAGCACTGGTGGATGGTCTCTACAACTCAGCCGTTATCTATAAGGATCGAATGGAGAACTTCGAGTTGGCTGAACGCACGTTCCTACGTGTCTGTACAGACTTCCCGGACTATGAGAAGATGGCTGACCTCTATTTCAACATGTATCAGCTCTATGCCCGATTCGGCTATCCCGCAGAGGCCGCAACCTATCGTGAAAAGCTAATCGCAGAGTATCCAGAGAACGAACATACGATACTCATCTCTGATCCATTCTATGAATTCAAAGGTAGATATGGTAAGGAAATTGAGGACTCCATCTATCAAGCAACCTATGATGCCTATGTGGCAGATGATTATGTACAGGTCATTGAGAACGCCAACTATACGGCTAAGGAATATCCAAACGGTGACAACAGGGCACGATTCATGTTCCTCAGTGCGATGAGCCGCCTCAGTCAAGGTGACGATAGTAAATTCTTGACAGAGATGAAGGAGATTGTGACCAACTATCCGAAGAGCACAGTGAGCGAGTTGGCTGGATTGTATGTGAAAGGTTTGCAGAATGGACGCCTGTTGGCAAGTGGACGCATGAACAATGGTTCGATATGGGAACGCAGAAGCTATCTGGACGGCGATTCGATTGCAGGCGACACCCTGTTCTCTGAAGAAAAGAACTGCAACTGGATATTTGTCGTAGCATACGAGCGCGACAGCATCAACGAAAACCAACTGCTGTTTGAAATGGCGCAATACAACTTCTCGAACTTCACAGTCCGTAATTTCGATATCGAGATGGAGAAGACAGAAGGTATCAGTCTATTGAAAGTAAAGACCTTCATTAACTACGATGAAGCCTACATCTACCTGCATCGCCTTACCAACAATCGAGAGATGGCGCAGAAGATGGAAGGGCTGAAGATGTTCATCATCTCAGAGGACAACATGAAAAAGCTCACACGCGGAATGAGTTATGCCGATTATTTCGAATTTTACGACGACGTGTTTGATCGGGTTGGTAAATTGCAAATCGATGAAGATCTGCTTGATGCGCCAGACATAGAGATTCATGACCCAGACGACCTCTATGAGATGAATAGCGATGATGTGATTGACGAGGAAGACGATAACGATAACTTTATTTTCTAATGAACAACGGAACGCTATTATGGGTGGATGATGAGATAGAACTGCTGAAAGCATACATCATCTTCCTAGAGAAAAAAGGATACGAAGTCATCACTGCCACCAATGGCCGTGATGCAATCGATATGTGCTCCGAGCGGGTATTCGATCTGATTTTTCTCGACGAGAACATGCCTGGTCTCAGCGGATTGGAAACGCTGACGCAAATAAAAGAAATCAACAGCACCATTCCTATCGTGATGGTAACGAAGAGCGAAGAGGAGAACATCATGAACCAAGCAATCGGTTCGAAGATTGCTGACTACCTCATCAAACCCGTGAATCCGAACCAGATATACCTCACGATTAAGAAACACCTCCATAAGAAAGACCTGGAGGCAGAGGTGATGGATACCAGTTATCGCCAGAATTTTGGGAAAATTGGTATGCAGATCAACGACTCATACAGTCTGGACGAATGGAAGGATGTGTACCGTAAGCTGGTGTATTGGGAACTGGAACTCAGCACGACAAACAGTGATATGACAGAGATGCTGAAGATGCAGAAGGCAGAAGCGAACCAAGGATTTGCCAAATTTGTCAAACAGAACTATGTCGAATGGATTGCTCACCCCGAACAACGTCCGCTGATGAGTCCTGACATCTTCAAACGAAAAGTGTTCCCCTTGCTTAACAATCAGGAAAAGGTGTTCCTCATCGTATTCGACAACTTCAGATACGATCAGTGGCGAGTGCTCAGTCAGGAGTTGGCCAATGAATTCACCTTCGATGACGACCTGTACATCAGCATTCTGCCTACTGCTACCCAGTATGCCCGTAACGCCATCTTCGCTGGATTGATGCCGATACAAATTGCTGATATGTTTCCAGAACTGTGGGTTGACGAGGAAGAGGAAGAAGGGAAGAACCTAAACGAAGCTCCTCTGATAGAGACCCAAATACAGCGTTACCGTCGACACGACACGTTTTCATACACGAAAATCAACAACTCAGCAGAGAGCGAGCGATTGGTGCAGCAATTCCACTCGTTGCTCAATAACGACCTGAACGTTATCGTCGTGAATTTCATAGATATGCTTTCTCATGCGCGTACGGAATCAAAAATGGTGCGAGAGTTGGCTTCGGACGAGAATGCTTATCGTAGCATTACGGCCTCATGGTTCCGCCATTCTCCACTTCGCGATTTATTTACATTGCTCTCACAAACCAATGTGAAAGTCATTATTACCACCGATCATGGAGCAATCAAAGTGAACAATCCGACGAAAGTGATTGGCGACAAAAACACCAATACCAATCTGCGCTACAAACTTGGAAAGAACCTCAACTATAATAAAAAAGAGGTGTATGAGATGAAAGATCCACAGAAAGCGTTGTTGCCATCACCCAACCTTAGTACCACGTACATTTTCGCGACTAACGACGATTTCTTCGCTTATCCGAACAATTACAATTATTACGTAAATTATTATCGCAACACCTTCCAGCATGGAGGTATTAGTATGGAAGAAATGCTGATTCCACTCATCACAATGGAAGGAAAGAAAAGAAGATAAAGATGCAGATTACGATTTCATCAATAGAACAGATACATGACGCCGCCCATCAGTTTATTGAAGCGATGGGTCATCGGAAATTGTTTGCTTTCTACGGAAAGATGGGAGTTGGCAAGACGACTTTCATCAAGGCCGTATGTGAACAAATGGGTGTGACAGATGTCATTAACTCTCCGACCTTTGCAATTGTCAACGAATATTTGGATGGAGATCAACGCCCCATCTACCATTTCGATTTCTATCGCATCAAAAAACCAGCAGAGGTGCTGGACATTGGATTCGAAGACTATATCAACAGCGATGCATGCTGTTTCATGGAGTGGCCGGAGATGATAGAAGGTTTCCTACCAGAGGATGTAATCAAAGTCACGATGGAAGAGCATGATGATGGTAGCAGAACGGTTACATTAGATGATTGAAATAACGGACAGCAGCATACGATTCATACAATATGGAAGACTTCGTACACTTACACGTACATACAGAATACTCGATTCTTGACGGCGCATCGAAGATAAAGAAACTGATAGACAAAGCCATTGCAAACAACATGCGTGGCTTTGCCATCACGGATCATGGCAACATGTTTGGAGTGAAAGAGTATTTTGACCTTTGCTGTGGTGTTAATAAGAAGCGGAAGAAAGACGGGTTGGAGCCTTTCAAGCCGATATTCGGATGTGAGGTCTATGTGGCAGCCAACAAGAAAGAAGGACGTGATAAGGATAAAGACAGTCGACGTTATCACTTGATTCTGCTGGCAAAGAACGAGCAGGGTTACCACAACCTTATCAAATTGGTCAGTCGTGCCTGGGTCGATGGATTCTACAGCAAACCACGAACCGATCACGATGACTTAAAGCTATTTCATGAAGGCATCATTTGCTGTTCTGCTTGTATTGCAGGCGAGGTGCCAGCAAATATCTTACGTGACAATATCCAAGCTGCCCGCGAGACAATCGAGTGGTATAAGAGCGTGTTTGGAGATGATTATTATATCGAACTCCAACGCCACGAAGTGAAGGATCCCAATCAGTTTGCTAATCGCGAGACATTTATCCTGCAACAGCGTGCCAACAAGGTTATGATAGAGTTGGCAAAGGAGTATGGCGTTAAACTTATCTGTACGAACGATGTTCATTTCGTGAATGAAGAAGATGCAGAGGCTCACGACCATTTGCTTTGCTTGTCGACAGGCAAAGACTTGAATGACCCAACCCGTCTTGTTTACTCCAAACAAGAGTGGTTCAAGACAAAGGAAGAGATGAACGAAATCTTTGCCGATGTCCCGGAAGCATTGAGCAATACTGTCGAAATACTTGACAAATGTTCGACATACAATCTTGATTCCGACCCAATCATGCCTTTCTATCCGATTCCTGAGAGTTTCGGAACAGAAGAGCAATGGAGGCAAAAATACTCAGAAGCAGACCTTTATAAAGAGTTTACTAGCGATGAAAACGGGGAAAATCAGCTTTCCCCAGAAGATGGAGAAGCGAAAATCCATAAGCTAGGAGGGTATGATAAGATTTATCGTATCAAGTTTGAAGCAGACTATTTGGGTAAGTTAGCCTATGAAGGAGCAGAACGGATCTATGGCACTCCCCTCAGCAAAGAGGTGGATGACCGCATCCGTTTTGAGTTACACATCATGAAAACGATGGGTTTCCCAGGTTACTTCCTCATCGTTCAGGATTTCATCAATTCCGCACGAAACGAATTGGGCGTTTGGGTAGGTCCTGGACGTGGTTCTGCCGCTGGTTCCGTAGTGGCTTACTGTTTGGGTATTACACGAATCGATCCTCTGAAGTACGATTTGCTGTTCGAACGATTCTTGAATCCCGACCGTATTTCACTTCCTGATATCGATACTGACTTTGATGACGACGGGCGAGGAAAGGTGTTACAATGGGTGATGGACAAGTATGGCCCACAAAATTGTGCCCACATCATTACCTATGGAACGATGGCCACAAAGAACTCTATCAAGGATGTTGCCCGTGTGGAGAAATTGCCGTTGGATCGTACCAATCAACTCTGTAAAGCGATTCCAGATCGTCTGCCCGACGATGCAAAGATGAACTTACCCAATGCCATCAAATATACACCGATGTTGCAAGAAGCAGAGTACTCACAAGATCCACGAGAAGCGAATACAATCAAATATGCCAAGGCGCTTGAGGGAACAGTGCGTAATATAGGTATCCACGCTTGTGGATTCATCATCTGTCGCGACCCGATTTCAGATCATGTACCTATTAGCACCGCTGAAGACCCTGATTTCCCAGGTATAAAGACTGCCGTAACACAATACGACGGACATGTTATTGAGACGACAGGACTGATTAAAATGGACTTCCTAGGTCTGAAGACTTTGTCGGAGCAGAAAGAAGCCGTCAAGAACATCAAACTGACACGAGGCATCGATATTGATCTTGACAACATCCCAATCGATGATGAACTGACTTATCAGCTATATCAGAAAGGACAAACAATCGGAACATTCCAGTTTGAATCGGCTGGTATGCAGAAATACCTGCGTGATTTGAAACCAACAGTTTTCGAGGATCTGATAGCCATGAATGCTCTATTCCGTCCAGGCCCAATGAAGTACATCCCTCATTTCATAGATCGTAAGCATGGACGCGAGGAGATAACCTACGATATCCCTTGTATGGAAAAGTATCTGAAGGACACCTATGGTATTACCGTTTATCAGGAGCAGGTGATGTTGCTGTCCAGACAGTTAGCAAACTTCACCCGTGGTGAAAGCGACGCCCTTCGTAAGGCCATGGGTAAGAAAAAGATTGATATCGTTAACGCGATGAAACCCAAATTCATCGAGGGAGGTAAGAAAAACGGTCACGATCCTGCTGTGCTCGATAAGATTTGGAAAGATTGGGAAGACTTTGCCAGTTACGCCTTCAATAAGTCTCATGCTGCATGCTATTCATGGGTTGCTTACCAGACCGCCTACCTAAAAGCACATTATCCGGCAGAATTCATGGCTGCCCTGCTTACGCGTCGTCGTTCGGATATTAAGGAAATAACCAAATTGATGGACGAATGTAAAGCTATGGGTATCGCTACGCTTGGTCCGGATATTAACGAATCGTTTGCCAATTTCGGTGTGAATCAGCAAGGAGAAATCCGTTTTGGATTGGCTGCCATCAAAGGTGTTGGTGAAGGGGCAGCCAAGGCCATCATTGACGAACGTAGCAAAAACGGGCCATTCAAAGATATATTTGATGTCGTAGAGCGTGTAAATCTCAATACCTGTAACCGTAAATGTCTGGAGTGTTTGATATGGGCAGGTGCATTCGATTCGTTTGGCGTACAAAGAGAAATGTTCTTTTCTTTATCATCGACAGATGAGTTGTTCCTGGACAACCTCGTCAGATACGGGAACAAATATCAGGCAGATAAGGCAGAAGCCAGTTATGGCCTTTTTGGAGCAATGGAAATTGAGATGGTACACCCTGCGTTACCTCATGACATTACTTCAATCAGCGACATCGAACGTCTGAACAAAGAGCGTGATTTGGTCGGCATCTATATGTCATCACATCCGCTCGACGAGTATGCATTTATTATTGAACACGTTTGCAATACAGAACTGGGAGAATTATCCGACTTAAAAAGCTTGCAAAGTAAATCGAGTATCACATTTGCTGGACTTGTCACAGAAATCACTACTGGTACAAGCGCACAAGATGGGAAACCGTATGGATATGTAAAGATAGAAAGTTTCAAAAGTTCACATGTATTGAAGCTGTTTGGAGCAAAATGGATGAACACCCGACATTTGTTCAATGTCAATGAAGCTATCTATGTTCAAGCCCAAGTAGTACAGCCTTGGAAAACATCTTCGTATCTTGATTTGATAATTACGTCTGTAGACTTGTTGGCAGAGGTAAAAGACCAATTATTGGACCAACTTACGCTTACGATTAACCTAGAAGACCTGACGATGGAGTTGGTCGGTGAATTGATTGATTTGGCAGATCGGTATAAGGGAAAAACGAAACTGAATTTTGTCATCAACGAACCAGGAGTCCGTGCAATAGAACTGAAAACGGGAAGAACAATAGAGGTAAGTAAGGAATTTGCACATTATATTAATAACCATCTGGACGTAATTGACCTACGAGTGAACTGAACTAATAATTACTAAATAAGACCTAACATGACACGTTCTAAACTCAACAAGAAACAGCTGAAAGAGAAAGTGGTAGGCTTCCTTTCAAGTCGCCCACGAGAGACGTTCACACTTAAGCAGTTATTCAACTCGCTACGCCTTACGACACATCCGCTGAAGATACTTTGTGTCGATGTTCTCAATGAATTGATTGATGAAGAACAGATATTCCGTAACTATGATGGAGAGATTGCATACAATGGGACAACCAATCAAGTGGCAGAAGGTGTGTTTCGGTGCTTGGGTAAACGTCGCAATCTGGTTGAGACCTCAGACGGACTGTCGATTTTCATCCACGACGACGATACGCTTCATGCTTTGAATGGTGATAAAGTGAAGGTGACAATATTTGCCGCCAGAAAACAATCTGACCGGCTTTACGGTGAAATCATCGAGATCATCGAACGCAGCAACAAACCTATCGTAGGCGTGTTGCAAATCAATCATGGAGTTGCGTTTTTGACTCATCCAGACGGTTCGTTACCATACGATGTGTTCATTCCAGAGAGTCAGTTAAAGGGTGGAAAGAACGGAGACAAGGCATTGGTGCAAATCATCGATTGGCCAGAGAATACTCGTAATCCAATCGGAGTGGTCAAAGAGATATTCGGTAAGGAGGGTGAGAACGAGACTGAGATGCATGCCATCCTTGCGGAGTATGGGTTACCTTACAGTTATCCAAAAGAAGTTGAACGGTATGCTGACAAAATCAGCGATGTTATCTCAGCAGAGGAAATCGCCAAACGTGAAGATTTTCGCGATGTCACGACATTTACGATTGACCCACGTGATGCAAAAGACTTCGATGATGCCCTTTCCATTCGTCCATTAGAAAAGGGGCATTATGAGGTTGGCGTTCATATTGCCGACGTGTCTCATTATGTGCTTGAAGGTTCAGTCATTGATAAAGAAGCGCAACAACGAGGAACCTCGGTCTATTTGGTAGACCGTACGATTCCGATGCTTCCAGAACGTCTTTGTAATTATATTTGCTCCCTTCGTCCTGATGAGGAGAAATTGGCATTCTCTGTTATCTTTGATATGGATGAGGACGCAAAAGTATATAGCTCACGTATTGTACATACCATCATCAAGAGCAATCGGCGTTTTGTGTACGAGGAAGTACAAGCAATACTTGAACAGAACGGAGAGGCAGATGATATCGAAGGACACATTCCTGTTGCGAAGGACAAGCGGACGGGTGAATTCTGCAATGAACTCATTACCCTCAATCGGATGGCACATAAGTTGAAAGCGAATCGTATGTACACAGGAGCAATCGACTTCGACCGTGAGGAAATCCGTTTTGAAATCGATGAGACAGGTAAGCCTATTAGTGTTTATTTCAAAGTGGCCAAGGATGCCAATAAGTTGGTGGAGGAATTCATGTTGTTGGCCAATCGGACTGTTGCCGAGAGTGTTGGTAAAGTGAAGAAAGGACAAAAAGCCAAAGTTCTCCCTTATCGTGTTCACGACTTACCAGATCCAGGCAAACTTGATAATCTCGCTCAGTTTGTGAAGCGGTTTAAATACAATATCATCACACAAGGCTCAAAGACAGAAGTGGCAAAAAGTATCAATAAACTGCTGATGGATGTCCGTGGTGATAAAATCCAGAATTTGGTAGAGAACGTATCCCTTCGGGCGATGATGAAAGCAAAATATAGCACCCACAACATCGGACACTATGGATTGGCTTTCGACTACTATACGCATTTCACGTCGCCTATCCGTCGTTATCCCGACTTGATGGTTCATCGCCTCCTGACACGTTATGCAGAAGGAAGTGCTAGCGCAAGTCAGAAAAGTATGAAGGGTTATGCGAACATAGTTCTGCAATGGAACAATTGGCTACAGCTGCTGAGCGTGCTTCCATTAAGTACAAGCAGGTAGAGTATATGAGCGAACGACTTGGCGAGGAATATGATGCCAAAATCAGCGGTGTCACCGAGGCTGGTATCTATGCAGAAATCAATGAAAACCACTGCGAGGGTTTCATTGCTGTACGTTTTCTTGCTGCCGACGAAACATTTGACTTCGATGACAAGAGTTATTGTCTCATAGGTCGTAAGTCTCACCACCGTTTCTCTATCGGTGACGAGATACGTATCAAGGTTGCCAAGGCAAACCTATTCCGTAAGACACTCGATTTTGATTTTATTAAGAAATACAGTAAATAAAACCATGAAACATCATTTCATTTTTATAGCAACATTCTTGGCAGCAACATCTCTTAGTGCTGTTGAAAAAGCAACCATCATCGTCAGCAATTCCCTTTCTTCACCACGAGGTAACGAATTGGTTGAGGTCGATGCCAATATAGTCAAAGCCAAACTCGATGGAGTCTCTTCCTTCTATATTACCGATGCAGATGGGAAAGAAGTGCCAAGCCAACTTACTTACGATGGCAAACTGATCTTCCCAGTTGGTGTACCAGCGAAAGGGAAGTCTGTTTATTACGCCCTCAAAGGACAGCCGTCAAATTATGAATCAAAAGTCTTCGGACGTCAGTTCCCAGAGCGAGTCGATGACATTGCTTGGGAGAACGATCGTGTGGCCTTCCGTTGCTACGGACCTGCCTTGCAGCGCAACGGAGAAAGGGCATGGGGTTATGACGTGTGGAACAAACGTACATCAAAGTTGATTGTCGAGGCAAGATATGCTAGTGAACTCGATACCGACATGCAACGCGCCATCAGTAAATTACGGAGTATAGGTAAAGGAGACCTTGCCGATGATGTCTACAACGCCATCAGTTATCATGTTGATCATGGAAACGGTATGGATTGTTACAAAGTCGGTCCTACACTCGGATGCGGCACTACTGCACTTATGGTGGGTGAAAACATCATTTATCCACGCTGTTATAAGACATACGAAATCCTTGATTGCGGACCACTTCGCTTTACTGTTAAGCTGATTTATGGGACAGAAAAGATCGATGGAATGGATGTTTTTGAGACCCGTATCATCAGTCTTGATGCAGGTTCCCATCTCAACAAAGCCATTGTCAGCTATGATGGTCTGACGAAGGAAATGCCAATAGCTGTCGGCATCGTCGTACATAATGAGAATCCCAATGCGTACGTACTGAACAAAGATGATGGGTATATGGGATATGAAGATCTAGGTGATCCTACACAGTACAAAGAGAAATACCGTGCCATTCAAAATCAAGACTTCGGTAAGATTTATGTAGGCACTGTCTTCCCACAGCCGATGAAAGAGTTGAAGTTTAAATCCGAGAATGGACTACCAGGAGCCAATGGCCATATTTTAGCCATTTCATCGATAAGAAATGCCACATCCTTTACCTATTATTTTGGTTCGGGATGGGATCGTAACGAGGAGACCGGTATCTTCTCACTCACCACATGGGAGGCCTACCTCAATCAGTTTGCTCATCAGGTGAAGACTCCACTTAAAGTAACAGTGAAATAATCGTAAATCCCTTTGTGGTTTTATATCCTTCAAGCTAATCCATAAACGATCCATTATGTACCATCCTCGTCAAATATATAGTACCTTATCTCGTTTCTTGCTGTTGTTCCTGTCAATAGGTTTCTCTGCCTTTGCGCAAATACCGAATATCTTTATAACGGATATGCCGAACTTGAGTAAACTGCCAGTAAACGAAGTGACGGCCATCTGCCAAGATAAAGATGGCTATATGTGGTATGGTACAAGCGATGGACTTTGTCGGGATGATGGTTATAATATCCGTGTATTGCGTTCTGACTTCCATACCCCTGGGGTCTTAGCTCGTAATCATATTAACAATATTGTGGTTGACAACAAAGGACATATATGGTTCAGTACGAGGAAGGGTGTCTATATTCTCGATAAACATACTTATAAGGTTTGGCCGCTTACTGTTGATGATTTCGACCAAGTTCCCTATGCATTGTTGGTTCATACTCAAGACGACCACATCTGGATAGGTGGTTATAGGATGCTTTATGAATTCGATAGCGATTGTCAACTGGTGGAGAAAAGGGAGCTGAAATCGAGTGTCGCAATGTTTTATGAAGACAGTCATGCAAACTTGTTTATGGCGGTATTTGACGATGGAATCTATTGTAAGCCCGCGGGAACAAAAGACTTTCATCTGGTGGTACCTAACATGGTCCCTAACTGCATGACTGAGGATCGTTTGACAGGAGGCTATCTGATTAGTCAGGACGGAGTGTTCAAGATGATACCGGAGCATGACGGAAAAATATCTGAACCTCGCTATACCCTCGAACGGCTTCCGAAGCCTAAGGATGAAACGGGTCGTGATGTTCCGTTCTTTACGCGTATCGTTCAAGACGATTATTTACATTACACATGGCTGCTTTCGTATTATCGTGGTCTTTTCGTCTTAGACGCTGAAGGTAATCAGTTGGAATTACCTGCAACCCTACGTCAACACAATAGTAACACCATGAATTGTCTGTATAAAGATCGTATGGGCAGGGTCTGGATTTCTGGGTTCAATACGGGTTGCCAGGTGGTTTGCTGGAACGAGAGAGGTATATCAAGTATCGATATGGGGGCCTTTCAACGTCAAACGGGAATGGTACCAGCAGTTATGCAGCTATACAAAGATGCAGACGATGTGTTTTGGATTTATCAGGACCGCCGAGGACTTTATTTATATGATGCAAGCTCAGAGACTGTAAGTCATTATTTTGACAACCCCGAATTAAGGACTTATGCACTCTATCAAATCAGATGTATCACACCGTCACATCAGCCGAACACGATATGGGCAGCATATTACGGAAACCGTATCGTCTGTCTGCAACGTCAAGAGATGCAAATTAAGGTGCTGAAGTCTTTCACCTTAGATGATTACTCAAATGAATCTGGTGAAATCGATTGTATGGTAGAGGATAGCAAAGGGAACCTCTGGATTGGTGCCCAAAATGCGACGTTCAGATACAACGTTGCCAGTGGAGCCGTCAACCAGATTGTTGATGTGGAGGGACAAGTAGCATCGATTGCGATCACGTCCACTGGTCAAGTGTGGTTTGCCATGAAAGACGGAGGGTTGATTCGCTATCATAAGCAAAAGCCTGAAAAGATAGAAACAACATTTGGCATTAATTCTTTCGCCGATGACGGACAAGGACATTTCTGGATTGCGACTTCAGAAGGTGAAATCATTAGATACGACGTCACTAATGGTATTTTTTCAGACTTCACTACTACCTGCGGAATGGAAGGAAATGTCATCAACGACATCATCGCTGATAGCAAAGGTAACTTATGGATTGTCTCCAACCAGCAGATTCGCATCTTCGACCAACAGACGAATGCTTTGAGGAACATATCTACTGCTGACGAGAATGTGGAAATGCAACGTTTCCTGCCACATGCCGTATATTACGACAAAGAGGGTCAGGTTGTCTATCTGGGAGGCATCCCTGGTATCACAACTGTCAGCACCTCAGTCATGCAGAGCAGACGTCGTCATTGGTTCCCAAGTTTGGCTGATACCCATCCAAAGGTGTATATCACAGATATCCGTTCGGCAAACAACAGCATTTGGTTCGATTCGTTACGTCATCAAGATGCGGGTGCATTTGTACTCTATCCTGACGACCGCAACATCGAAATAAACTTTTCCAACCTTAATATCCTGAAGACTGCTACCACCCGTTACGCCTATCGTTTGCTAGGGTTGAGCGACGAATGGATTTACCTTGTTCCTGGCAAAAACGAGGCAACCTATAACAATCTGCCAAAAGGGAATTACGTCTTTCAAGTCAAGGCAATTGATGAGAATGGCATGTGGGACGATCACTACACTGAATTGCACATCTATCGTGAACCTGCCTGGTATGAAACCATCTTTGCTTACATCTGTTATGTGCTGTTAGGAATAGCCTTTCTTCTGTATATTGCCTATCGTTATCAACGGAGAGTAAAAGATCGTAACGAGAAGCAAATGGCAGAACAATTGATGCAGACGAAACTAAGTTACTTCACCAATATCTCACACGAATTGCTGACTCCAGTTGCCGTGATATCAAGTATCAACGAAAGCCTTGAGCCAACAGATGCAATTCAGGAAGAGAAGCAAATGTTAATTGGCTCCAACATATCACGTTTGAAACATCTGCTCCAACAGATATTAGATTTCAGAAAGGTCGAGACAGGAAACCTCAAACTCTACGTCGAACAAGGAAACCTCAGTCAGTTGATTGATCAACGTTGCAAGGAAAGTTTCATTCCTTTGGCTCAGAGCAAGCAGATTCAGATTAACATCGAGAAACCCTTCGAGGATATCGTCGGCTATTTCGACGTAGATAAAATAGACAAGGTGCTCTTCAATCTCGTGTCGAATGCCATCAAGTATTCGAATTCCAATACTAAAGTCACAATCCGTTTGAAGTTGCTCGACACACAGATGGTGAGCATTGCTGTGGCGGATGAAGGTTTTGGTATCGAATCGCGTAACTTACAGAAGATATTCAGCCCATTCTATATTTCCCAGCCCATGGCTCGAGGACGCATTAATCTGACCTCGAATGGTATCGGGTTGTCACTAACAAAAGATTTGATTGAGCTACATCATGGCTCAATTCAGGTACAGAGCCAGCGCGGACATGGTTCTACGTTCACCATCCAGTTCCCAATCAACCGTGATGCCTATGCATCGCACGAGATCAAAGATAGGCAGCAAGATGAGCAAATAGGTCTCTTGAAGAAAGAAATCTCTCAAATGCATATCAATCGTAATCCTGCTACCGACTTGTCGCTACTCATTGTGGAGGATAATGTGGATATGCTGACTGCCCTCGATGAATTGCTCTCAAAACAATACCACACGTTTACGGCTGCTAATGGTCGCGAAGCACTTGAGGTTGTCAAGCAACATCCTGAGTTGCAGTTTATCGTATCAGATATCAGTATGCCCGATATGGATGGACTTACATTGTGTCGCGAGTTGAAAGGTGATATCAATACCAGTCACATGATTATTGTGATGCTCACAGCCATGATATCTAGCGATAATCAGGTTGCATCCTATGATGCGGGAGCAGATGCCTACCTTCCTAAACCCTTCGAATCCAAGGTGCTCAACGCCCTGCTGACCAACCTTTGGAATCAGCGTCAATCTCGCCAGCAGGCATTCCGCAAGAATCCTGACACCCAATCGGCAAGCGAACTGGAATTGACAGACATTGACCAGGAATTCATTGAGAATGCCATTACGGTAGTTCAGCAGAATATCAGCAGCCCTCAATTGGATGTCGAGTTCCTTGCCTCTGAACTATGTATGAGTCGTTCGACCTTAACACGCAAGCTACGTTCTATCACGGGAGATACACCGCTTGACTTTATTAAATCTGTGAAGTTGAAGCACGCTTATCGTTTGTTACAGCAGCATCGTTATTCTGTCATCGAAGTTATCGAAGCAGTGGGGTATAACGACCGTCATACTTTCAGCCAATCATTTAAAGACATGTTTGGTGTCACACCAAGCAAGGTATAGCCCTACGACTACACCTTTTGTCTGCATCACTCAGATCATTCAATAGGATTGTCTGATATAATGTGTGCCTCTGCTCATGATTGGGATATCATTTGTCTTTTCCAATTATACAGATAAAAAAAGAGCTGATTCTCGTGTGAGAGTCAGCTCTTTTGCCATCATGCGCTAGATGTGCGAAAAATATTAGTTTAGCACTCGCCGTTCTTTCATTTCTTTATACTGTTATCATTCTTGTTGCCGTAATGAGAGTCAGCGTAGTTACCGTAATTCCCATAGCTACCATAGCCATACTTTCCATAGCCATATTTTCCGTAGCCGTAGCGGCCATATTTCCCGTAGTGTCCATAACCATAATAGTAGCCGTACTTCCTCTTTGACATATCGATTCCATTGAGTACTAAGCAGGCATTAGGAAGTTTATTTTCCTGGGCCAGTGAGTCGAGCAGTGCGATGTTCGCCTTTGGTGTATAGTCTGCACGGCAGACGAAGCAACTGACATTGGCATAGTGCGCCAGTTGAAGGGTGTCAGAGACCAGACCTACGGGAGCAGTATCAAGGATGATATAGTCGTATTCCTCGCTCAGCAGGTCAAGCAATGTTTTCATGCTCTTCCGACTCAACAACTCCGTAGGATTTGGAGGAATAGGACCCGACAACAGGAGGTCAAGGTTGGGGTTCACTCTGGAGTTGGTTATCTCTTTGTGTAGGTCTGTTGCCGTGATATGTTCTAATCTCAGCAGGTTGGTGAGACCTAATGTCTGGTTTGACGTTCCGAACAGTCGACCGAGTGCTGGCTTGCGGATGTCGCATCCTACAAGGATAGCCTTCATGCCGAGCAAAGCAAACGATACTGCTAGGTTGGCCGCGAGGAACGTCTTGCCTTCGCCGGAGGTACCTGAGGTGAATAGGATGATTTTCTCGTCCTCCTTCATCATAAACTGTACATTGGTACGCAGCGAGCGGAACACCTCGTCCATCTGGCTGTTCTTGTTGGCCTGTACCACAATGCCTGCAGTGGTCTTAGCCTTTTCGTTTGCGACAGGCACATCGGCCACGATAGGCACTTTGGTGAGAGAGATGATATCCTCGCGACCTTCAATGCGATAGTGCAGAAGTTCTTTGAGAAGCAAGATGACAAATGGGATGAGCAGACCCAGTAAGATGGCTGTTATTAGGATGACTCTTGTACGTGGACTGACCTTTCCATTACTTAGGGGGGGGGCAATCATCTTTCCTTTATCGGCTGTTGCTGCGAGGGAGATGCTGTTGTCCTCGCGCTTCTGTAATAATAGCAAGTAGAGTCCTGAGCGTACTTCACGCTGACGACCTATCTCATTGAGCACACGCTCCTGCTCTGGGGTGCTGCCAACTCGTCCCTGATACTTGGCGTACTCACCTTGAATGGAGTTACGCTGTAGTTCAGCAGAATGGCGAGCCTGCGCGAATGCCTGACGGATGGATAACTCTAGGGCGTCAAGTTCAGAGGTAAGTGTCTGAACCTGAGGTGACTGTTCACTGGCACTTCTCATCAGTCGGTTACGTTCCTGTAACGTTCTGTTGTAGTCGGCTATCAACTGGGTGGATGCCTGATCGTTCATGCCGATATTGGCCGGTATCAGCTTATAGCGGTTGTCAGGATTATCCACATATTGTCGCAGATAGTCAATCAACTTTATTTGCGTGCTGATATCGGCCAAACGGCTCGCATATTGGGCTGAGAGTTGCAGTGACTGAGCCGCGTCAGCCTCTAATTGGGTGACTGAGTTGCGCCGCTTGTAGTCCTCCAGGTCACTCTCTGTAGTTCCCAGTTCGTCGTCAATTTTCTTTATGCGGTCATTGATGAACTTCTCCGTCTTCTTTGCGACTTCGTTTTTGTCCTCATTGGCCTGATCGTTATAGCAAAGCACAAGCGTGTTGATGAAGTCGATACCTCGTTTGGTGTTCTCATCGTTGAATGTGATGGCGGCTATCGAGGTTTGCTCCGATGTCGGTTCCACACTCAACCTTTTCATATAGTCAAGCGCCACTACCATGGGCGGACGTATGTTGATAAGGAGGGCGGTTCCATTCTTGAAGCGGTCTTCCCTATTACTTCTATACTTTGGGTTGCTCATGAAGGATACGGTACCGTAATCTGTCTTGAATGACGTACCCAGTGTATCAATTTCCTCACTGTACTTCTTCATGACCTTCCCGTTGTAAACCAGCGAGATATTGGCGTGATAACCCTGTTGTTTCTTTGTGATAGCCAACTGCATGCTACGGATGCCATCCAGCATATAGTAGTCCAGCGAGTCTAACGACATTGAGTCGATATCTACAGTGACAGGTTGGTTGGAATAGAGTAGCTGTTTCCTGATGTACCCATCCAAATAATACTCTGTATAGAGTTTCAGGCGCTTCACGGCATCATGCACCGTGACTGGCGACTGCAGTATCTCTACTTCATTGTCGAAACCGTTGGAATTGTTCATAATGCCGAAGTCTTCCATGCTTGCCATTGCCTGTAAAGCGGAGGAACTTACCCTTTTCTTGTCCTCATCCTTGACGAGCATCTTGGCCGACACCTGATAGGTGGGAGGGGCATACCGCAGGTAGATGAGTGCTCCACACAGGCAGATGAATACTGAGAGCAGATACCACTGCCAGTTGAGCACCAGATGGGCAAATACTTTCTGGAGGTTAAAACTTGAAACTTTTCTCTCGTCGCCTATAAGGTCTTTCAGGTCGTCGAGATCTTCCAAATCAATTTCTACTTTGTCTGACATAATGATATAATTATTTAATTGTTAATATTGTAATTTTCTCAGAATTTCTTTCCTA
>CADBSN010000285.1 GCA_902797255.1 uncultured Bacteroidales bacterium
CCGCAGTCGCATGTACTGCGTCCACCGCATCCAACCGCGAGGCGGACGGAACAGATGAGAGTGGATAAGTTTATCAGCTTCGTAGGCGTTGCGCAGGAAGGTCTTGCTCCGGTAGCCAAAGCCACCGATATGATTAAAGGTATGATTGCCCAGGCGATGGCCTCGACGGGCAATCTCCTCCATGAGTTCAGGATACTTTCGCACATTGTCGCCTACCATGAAGAACGTGGCCTTCACCCCGTAGCGGTCTAAGACGTCAAGGATGAAAGGTGTAGCCTCGGGTATTGGACCGTCATCAAATGTGAGATAGACGGCCCGTTCCGAATGGGGCATGCGCCAGATGGCACTAGGATAGAGCCATCGAAGCCACGTACTTGGTTGCTCAATAATCATGGTCGGATGCCGAGTCCTTCAGCTCTTGAAGCGAGCAGGTTGTAAGTGTTGTTAACAAACATGAGGAGCTCCTCGCCATGCTTTGCATACTCTGCCGACTTAGCTCCTGCCTCTTTTGACTGACCAAGTTTCTCGAATGAGTGCTGGATCTCAACAAGCGCATAGATCTCGTTGCGGCAGTCACGCCATGCAGCTACAAATCTTGAGTTGCCAAGTGATGCATAGAAGGTGATGTACTCACGTGAAATCTTTTCCATCGTATCCAGGATTTCCACACCCTTATCGATCTTACCACAGGCGATGAAGCCGTTAGCGATTTCCAAACCTCCGTTGTCACCCTTGTAAGGCACATTGTAGGCAGGAATCTCTGCATCGCACTTCTCAAGAGCCAAGAGTGCTTTCGCTGGTTTGCCTTCTTCAAGCAATGTAGTGATGAGGTGTGCGAACCAACGACGGTGAGTCCAACACATACGCATCGTTGTCTCATCAAGGTAGAGGTCTGGCTGCTTCAGATTACCATAATGATATTTGTTCATCATGTTATCGAACATCTTTTCAGAATCGACAACTGCCTGCTGCGGCATGTTCTCCTCGAAGGTGAACGGTGTGATGCGCCAAGCCAGACCTTCTTGTACGAAGTGACGCCATAGGTTGCCGTAATTCTGCGGACCTACCGTGGTCGACATATAAAGTGGACGTTCGAAGTTGCTCTGTGCAATCATCTCGAGCATCATGATGAAGTTCTTATAGATAGCATTCTGACCTGAGAGGTCGATGACCATCTGGTCTGGGATAGAGTCGCCAGGGATGTACATGCCCGACTTACGGATCACCTCCTTGTCAATGGTCACATGCAAAGTGTCGGATGGCAGACAGGATGGGAGATCCTTCACCATATCGGCATACTCAGCAGGGATATCTTCCTTGAGGAGGAACTTCTTAATGGCAGTCTTGAGTTCGAACGGATCTTCTCCCCAGATGGCTTTAGCTATCTCTGGATCCTGATTGTACATAGTCTCGACCAGTTCTTTCATTTGAATCTCCCTACCCCTCACATAGATTGGTGGGTTGACTTCTACCACCTCGTTCTTGCCCGATACATACTGGATTCGTTTCCATGTAATAGGCAGTGGAGATGACTGCTTGTCGCCCTCGAAGGCAGGACGTTTCATTTGGTCGATATACCAGTCGGTCTGCAAATAAGAGAGGTTGCAGACACGCACATCGGTACGGTTGCCTTCAGTATCCTCGTTATACCAGAGAGGGAAGGTATCGTTATCGCCATTGGTGAAAATGACTCCGTCGTGTGGGATGGTCTCAAGATAATTCCGTCCAAAGTCGCGACACATGTAACGTCCGCTACGGTCATGATCGTCCCATGTCTGGCTGACCATCTGCAGAGGCACAGCAATAGCAGGTATAACGGCGATGACGGATGCGAGAATAGCTCCCATGCGTTGGTTCAATCGCTTTGCCAACACCTTCTCCAAACCAGCAAAGATTGCAGTAATACCAAGACCACACCATATTGCATAGGCATAGAAAGAACCTGCATAAGCATAGTCACGCTCACGAGGCTGACCTGGAGTCTGGTTGAGGTAGAGCACAATCGCAATTCCTGTCATAAAGAATAGGAAGAAGACTACCCAGAACTGCTGGATACCTTTATTGCCCTTGAACGCCTGCCACAACAAGCCAATGATACCAAGCAGAAGTGGCAAACAGTAGAACACATTGTGTCCTTTGTTCTCCTTCAAGTCTGTTGGCAACAAGTCCTGACGACCCAGACGAGCATCATCAATGAAACTGAAACCTGTAATCCAGTTGCCATGCTCCGTCTCGCCCAGTCCTTGAATATCGTTCTGACGACCTGCAAAGTTCCACATGAAGTAACGCCAGTACATGAAGTTCATCTGGTAAGAAAGGAAGTAGCGGAGATTGTCCAACTGAGTTGGAATCTCAATCTGTTGAGTTCCCTGACCAGGGATGTTATAGTTGACGGTCTTATAGTGCATATCCGCAAGCCAAGAGATATACTTCGACGCATCACGCTCCTCATAGATACGAGGGAAGAGCATGCACTGATCAGAAGGATAGACATAGTCAAACTTCTCACGAATGATTTCGTATTCGTCCTTCTCGTCTGGACTTGCCTTCTCTTTACGCTGGTAGACAGGTGCACCTTTTGAGGTGTTATACATCAACTTATCGCCCTTCTGAACAATCTCAGCTTTCGACTTAAACGTAGGTCCATAGAACAATGGACGGTCACCATACTGCTCACGGCCCAGATACTCCTCAAGTGTGAATACGTCCTCTGGTGAGTTCTGATCCATCGGAGGATTGGCTGTCGAACGGATAACAATCAAGGCATAAGAAGAATAACCGATAACCATCAGAGCCATACACAGAATCGTTGTGTTAAGGCTCTTTGGTGTCACCTTTTTAAACTTAAATACGAACGCAGCGATGATTGCAAGCACCACGATACCGATAAGGGCACTCTTCCAGCCGAAACTATAGAACGGTATACCCAGCATCGCAACGCTTACAAGGAATGCAATGTTCATGCGAGTCTTATTGGTGCCTTTTGTCGTTTCGATAATGGCCCATACAAGACATGCGACCAAAAGCAGGAGATATACGTAAAGTCCTGTGTTGAACGACATTCCCATTGAGTTGACAAACAGCAACTCAAACCATCCGCCCACCTTCATGATACCAGGAACCACACCATACAATACTGCAGCCATAATCACACCTGCAATTCCCACAGCAATCAGAGAACCTTTTCCTGTAGGGTTCTTGGTACGTTTGTAATAATATACGAGCACCATTGCAGGGATACAAAGCAAGTTGAGGAGGTGAACACCGATTGACAAGCCCACGAGGTAAGCGATGAGAATCAACCAGCGGTCGCTTCCTGGCTCATCAGCCTTGTTCTCCCACTTCAGAATCAACCAGAATACAAGAGCCGTCAGGAATGACGAGAACGCATATACCTCACCTTCAACAGCACTGAACCAGAAGGTGTCGCTCCAAGTATAGATAAGTGCACCACCAATACCACTTGCCATAATGGCGATAATCTTAGCCACTGACAACTGCTCGTCGTCTTCGCAAATCAGTTTCTTGGCCAGATGGGTGACAGACCAGAACAGGAACAAGATACAGCCAGCACTCAAAAGTGCAGACATCATGTTGACCATCTTGGCAATCTGAGTCGGATCGCTCGCAAATTGAGAGAACAGATTCGCTACGAGCATGAAAAATGGTGCGCCAGGTGGATGTCCGACTTCCAGCTTTGTAGCTGTACTGATGAATTCCGGACAATCCCAAAAACTAGCGGTAGGTTCGATCGTAGAGCAATAGGTAAACGCAGCTATTGCAAAAATGACCCAACCTGTCACGTTGTTAATGATTTTGTAAGTCTTCATTTTGTTGTTAATTATATTTGATTGTTTCTTATCTTACGATTTGTCGCATTCCCTCGTATGTCTGTACACTAATAGCGAATGAGTCGCAGTCAGTATATGCAGAGAGTGGGAGACTGAGGAACATGGTTTTCGTGTATGATTCGTTGTCATTCTCTGGACGCTTATGTAACAATGTGAAGTAAACGGTCTTAGACGTTCCCTTGTCTAGGATTGTATCTTCACGAAAGGCAAATGCATGACGTTCAGCATCCGTTGTCATCACACCTATCTGTAGATTGAGATAACCACCCGACCTCCAACTGCTGATGAATTTCACAGCATCTGTCGCGTGAGATTTGAATTCCGAAGCCTTTCGAGGATATGCAGAGAACACATGCTCCAAGCTGTACAACGCTATCTGGTTGTCATTAAACGCATACATACACAGACAACGATAGGTAGTATCTGGGGTAGATGCCTTAATCGTTTGATGCACATCATACATTGCCCCATTGTCCATCTTAATCTCCGTCACCAGTGTATCGTGATTTGTTTTTGCCTCTACCAAATCCATGAAGTAACTTGGCATCTGGTCTTCATCATCAGAATTGCACGATATGACAAACAGGCACAATGCAAGCAACATGACAAGTACCATACCCATCATCCTACTGCTGTTGCTCCTATGCTCCATCTTCGTTTGCTTCATACTTACTTTCTTTTTGCATCACTCGCCATTTTGTTCTTGGCGGGATTAGCATACATCGTAATCATCCTTTCACGCAGGAACGGCATATCTGGATTCTCGAGTGACACTTTACCCAATTGTGTGTCAACATAAGCCGCGAATTTGGCTTTCTCTTCGTCCGATACATCCATACCAGCAGCTGCAAGATTACATGGATAGAGTCGATAGTGAGAGTGAATCTCTTCATCGATATGTGCAGCAATCAATGGGAACAGTTCTGCCTTAGGCATATCTGGGTCAAGCGTATCAAGCCAATCGTTGATACAAGGAGCTGCATGATAATGAATATGACCTTTGTAGCCAAAGATACCGATACTCATATTTTCGAGGTCGTCCTGCTGACTCTTCTTGAAACCCTCGATATCACGCTTATTCTGGAACTCCTCAGCTTTGAGGTAATCACATGGGTCGTACTCGTACGAGATAGCCAATGGTACGATATTGAGCGACTTCAGGTTTTTGATGACATCCTTGTCGCCACTAATAGCCATCATCTTCAGCACGCTATCCTGTGTGCGGTCATCGCTATCTTTTGCACGTCCCTCACGTTGGGCAATCCATAGGTTGCCACCCTTTTCCTCGATGACATAATGCATGTATTTTGACATCTTGGCTGAAGCCATCAACATCTGGCGCATAGTGAGAGCACGTTGTACGATGAACGAGCGATTGATGCGCACCAAATCCTTAATCCAAGGATAAACCAGCAGGTTGTCACCAATTGCAATCTCTACGGTATCGTGATGCTCATCGACCAAAGCGAAATCAAGTAGCGCTGAGTCGAGCACGATGTCGCGATGGTTGGAAATAAACGTGTATCCGTCGCCTTTGAGCGAAGAGAAATCTGCCGTCATTCCTTTGCTTGCTTTGGCAAGTAATCCTTGAAGCACAGGATAGATGCAGGTTTTCTGAAATTCCAGATTGGTCTTCCCTGAACGCATCATGGCAGCAACCTTCTCAAAAGGAACACCAGGATAGACAATCGGCAAAATGGCCTTGAATCGTTCATCACTTAACAACCGGTCATAGGCTGCTGGGAGTTCTTCTGGCAGGAAAGGACGAATGTCGTCAAATTCGTGAATATCTATCATATCATTTACATTTTACCTTGTAGTTTTTCTTCAACGATTTCTGTGAGGATGTCCATCATCTCTAACCCATCTGCACGAGCCTGCTGTGGAATAAACGAAGTCTGGGTCATGCCTGGAGTAGCGTTGATTTCCAACAAGTTGATGATGTCCTGACCTTCTTTCTGGGTGATGATATAATCCACTCGCATGATGCCGCTACCACCCAGAATGGTGTAGATAGCCTTCGTAAGCGCCTTCACTCGCTTGGTTGTATCGTCCGACAAACGTGCTGGAGTTATTTCTGTGACTTGACCATTGTACTTGGCATCAAAGTCGAAAAACTCGTTCTGACTGACTACCTCAGTGATTGGCAACACGTACACCTCACCATTCTTCTTTTTGTAAACACCATTGGCAATTTCTGTTCCTTTGAGCTCTGCTTCAATCATCACATCATCACTCTCCTTGCGTGCGAAGTCAATAGCCTTCTGGATATCGTCTTTATTGACACAACGGGTTACACCAAAACTACTGCCTGAACCATTAGGTTTGATGAAACAAGGAAGTCCGATTTGGCTGACGACCTCTTCGCTCGAGATGCTTTGTCCTTTGCGTAGCAATATCGACTCTGCGATCTTTACACCAAATCCTTTCAGGTACTGGTTGAGTGTGAATTTATCAAAGGTGAGTGCTGCCACAAGCAGGTTACAACTTGAATAAGGAATGTGGAGCAGGTCAAAATATCCTTGCAGGATTCCATTCTCGCCTGGTGTTCCATGTATGGTGATGTAGGCAAAGTCAGGCTTAACTTTCGTTCCGTTCTCTACAAATGAGAAATCGTGACGGTTCACCTCAGCGGTCGTACCGTCTTGCAGATGAGCGAACCAGTCAAGTCCCTTCACCTCAACAGTGTATACAATAAACTTATTGCGGTCGAGCCACGAACTGATGCCCTCCGCACTACGGAGTGACACATCGTGTTCAGATGAGTCGCCTCCTGCTATGATTGCTATAATTGGTTTCATTTTCTACTTTAAACTCTAAACTTTAAACTATCAAGTCCTCCCCATAGAGGGGGAGTTAGAGGAGGTCTTCAACTTTATTCATCCCTCTCCACTTCTCAAGCAGTTCCTGCATATCGGGTGGTAGCTCTGAGGAGAACATCATCTCCTTCCCAGTTGCTGGATGGACAAACCCCAACGTCTTGGCGTGAAGGGCTTGGCGAGGACAGACTTTGAAACAATTCTCTACAAACTGACGATACTTGGCAAAGGTTGTTCCTTTCAGAATCTGGTCGCCTCCATATCTATCATCATTAAACAAGGTATGTCCGATGTGTTTCATGTGGGCACGAATCTGGTGCGTTCGTCCTGTTTCCAAGACACATTTCACCAAAGTGGTGTAGCCAAATCGTTCCAATACATAATAATGTGTCACCGCATGTTTGCCGATACCTGAGTCAGGCGGGAAGGTCATCATCTGCATCCTGTCCTTTGGGTTGCGAGCAATATTTCCTTCGATTCTCCCTTCGTCTTCTGTGAAGTTGCCCCACACCAAAGCGTTGTATTCGCGTTTGGTGGTTTTGTTGAAGAACTGCAAGCCCAGACTTGTTTTAGCTTCAGGAGTCTTGGCGATAACCAACAGACCACTTGTATCCTTGTCGATTCGATGTACCAGACCTATCTCTGGGTTGTTGATGTCATATTGCGGTTTGTCCTTCAAGTGCCAAGCAAGAGCATGCAACAGTGTAGCGTGCCAGTTTCCGTGACCAGGATGCACCACCATTCCTGCAGCTTTGTTCACCACCATCAGGTGGTTATCCTCATAGACAATGTCGAGTGGAATTTCTTCTGGCAAAATGGTGTTGCTGTACAGAGGACGGTCGAGCATCACCTGTATGACATCGAAAGGCTTCACCTTGTAGCTACGTTTGATGGGGTTCTCATTACACATGATGAACCCAGCATCAGCAGCTTTCTGAATGCGATTGCGTGAAATGTTTGCTAGATGATCGATGAGGAACTTATCAACTCGCATCAGCCCCTGTTTGGCATCTGCGACGATACGATAATGCTCATATAACTGCGATGACTCTTCATCGTCAGCATCCATACTCTCAATATCCAACTCATCAAGCTCGTCGTCTTCCAGCCTCATATCCATTATCTGAACCTCTTGAACTCCTTAAACTCTTGAACTTTTGAACTCTTGAACTCCTGCCCTACAGCTGTACATCGAAGTTGCTTTCGCTGATATCCGTATCGATGTCATAGTCTTCATCGCCATCTTCAAAGAACAGCGAGTCCTCCTCGATTTCGCCAGCCCCTACATAAAGTGTCAAAGCGAGTTCGCGAGAAATCGACTCTCCTGCATGCACCTCACGTCTACCTTGTTTGATTCTCAGTATCTGGTCTTTATCTGCTCCTTCTACATATTGTGGTGCTGTCAGTTTGAAGCCCAGCGACTTAAGCACGATTTCTGCTTCGCGATACGAACTGTTTCCAACCAAATCCGGCAATTTGACAAGCGGTTCTCCATTGAGATTAACTGTCAGATAAACAATTCTGCCGCTTTTAATCAAGGTGCCCGATTTCGGCGTCTGCTCGATAACTGCACCTGGTTTGGCCGTCTTTTTATAAACGGAATCTGTGATGACACCATAGAAACCACTATTATCGAGTGTTTGCGATGCTTCGTAAAAACTCATGCCAACCACAGATGGCACACTCACCTTCTCACCATGATTCGTGTAGGAATCCAAGGTGTTGAAAGCGATGACAGGTATGCAGAACAGCAGACCAAGCGCCAATGCGACGTTGATCCAGAATATCAAACCAGACTTACCTGTGAAATACTTCTTTAATCCCATTATTATCTAATTACTCTTAAAATTTCTGCTTAAACTGTCTAAAATAAAGTTTAAAGTTTATAGTTTATAGTTTAAAGTCAGTTTATTCAGTTTATAATTTAACAAGTTTTCTTTCCACTTTCAACTTGAAAACTGACTATCAACTTTCAACTTTCAACTATCAACTTTACCAGACTGCCTCTAGGCCTCTCGCCCATTCAGACTGCAAAGTTAGTGAAAACAAATTGAAGCACAAAAAGAATTTATTCTTTTTTAACCCAAATAATGGTTTTTGCAAAAAAATTATCAATTATCAATTGTCAAAAATGCGATTAAGCCGAATATAATGCCAAGCTCGCTTGAGTATTACTGAGGCGTAGCATTTTGCGCAAAGCGAATTATCAATTATTTTGTACTCTTGCAATCCACAGCACTGAGTCGTGGGAGATTTTTCGTAATCCCTTGAGACAAATGTTCATAACCCTAGAGGAAATCTATGTTGCAGGACGAGCAACTTGTGTTGCAGGGCTTGCAACTTATGTTGCTCGCCCTGCAACATAACTTTTCTCACGTAGTAATGAAAAAAATATCTAGGAAACCATCAAAAAAGAATTAGGATAGAAAAAGAAAAGGATGGACTTGCGGTCCATCCTTATTCTTTGCTCGAACGAGTTATTAAGCTTCTTCGCTCTTGCGAACGAGTTTCTCTTTGATACGAGCTTTCTTACCTGTAAGGTCGCGGAGGTAGTAGAGCTTAGCACGACGTACCTTACCAACCTTATTAACGGTAATACTTTCGATGTTTGGTGATTCAATTGGGAAGATACGCTCAACGCCTACTGTACCTGACATCTTGCGGACAGTGAAACGCTTCTTATTGCCTTCACCTGAAATCTTGATAACAACAC
>CADBSN010000286.1 GCA_902797255.1 uncultured Bacteroidales bacterium
TTCTCCCCTACCCTGAGTTCGAGCAGGTCTTCGTACGAACCATTGAACACATTCACATCGACTTCGCCATTGATGCCGTCCACATGGCCACGATCGGAATGTTGCCAGAAAGTCCAAGGACCTTTATATTGTAGGTGGTCTACATAATAGTGGGCAATCCAAAATGGATAACGGTCGAATTCGGGTGTATTGAGATAATCTCTGCGGAAAGTGTATGAAGTATATAATATAGGTGTCGCTCCATAGTGCTGTTCCACATATTCCATCCAGCGAATAACATTGATGCGCAATTGGTCAGGCGTGAGTCCTCCACGGCTCTCTACATCGAGAATCGGAGCTATGTCATCGGGGTCGAGCTGTACAATACGGCAATAGTGCTTGGCCTGCTTCACAGGGTCGGTAACAGGAGAAAAGAAATGATAGGCACCACGAAGGAATCCGTTTCCACGGGCGTGGTAGAAGTTCTGGTTGAAATTCTCATCAATAAGATCGACACCCTCCGTCGCTTTGATGAAGATGAAACGGATGGGTACCCCACCTAGGTCAGCATTCCTCAAGCGATCCCAGTCTATCTCCTCCTGATAGTGACTGATATCGATACCGCGCACATCACCTTCGGGATAGACAATCTCACCATACTTCGCATTGATGTTAAACGCTTTATCAACAACGATTCTCCCGACAAAGAACAGCAAAATCAGCGCAACAACAGATAAGACAATACAAACAACAAGACGTAAAGGGGAAGAACTGTTTTTCTTCCCCTTTTTCGCCTTTCGTCTTGTTGTCGACTTAGTGGCTACAGGCCGTTTTGATAACGTTTTAGCTGTTGCCATATTTTATTCTCCTCCTTTTAGGGGGAGATAGAAGGTGGCTATTGATGTTCCAACTGCAGTGTCTTGGTAGGTTGGTCACATACCTCCGTTGGTCCCCAGTACTGGATAGGACCTGGATAAACGTATGCAGTCTGCTTTGCCCACTCAGCACGCTTTGAAGCAAAGAACTTGAATGGAGCACCATCGAGTTCAACGAGTGCCTTGCGAATCACAGGCTTCATCTTACCGTTACGCTTCTCCATGTTCATCATCATCGTGATAGGCACACCACCTGCAATCCACTCAGCAGCAGGAGCAGTTGTGTTGCGGATAACTGACATATAACCAGTCTTGCCGTTAGCAATCAGACGTGATGCGTTGTAACCCAGTGAATAGCAGTAGTCTGCATCGTAGTTAGATGGAGCAGCACAACGACCTTCATAGCCGAAGAAGTGATGCTGAGTACCGAACTTGCCGACATACTTACCTTCTTTCTTCCACTGCTCAAGTTTCACAGCAACCATAGCAGACAGCAGTTTCTCTGTCTCGATGAGCGATACCTGAACGTTTCCGTGTGGGTCGCGGTCCAAAGCCAGCTGACGAGCCACACTGGTAGGAAGTGAATTGAATACATCAAGGTTCTCCTTAGAGATGTGAGTCTTTACGAAGTCGATCTGCTCGCTGCGGCCAAGGTTCTGAGCCTCAGGAGTAGCGAGGATGTCGTTCAACTGAGCAATCAGTTTCTTGATTGCAGGGATGAACTCGATCAAACCTTCTGGAATCAGTACAGTTCCGAAGTTATTACCCTCTTCTGCACGGGCAGCAACAGCCTTTGCAATGTAAGTAACTACGTCGTCAAGACTCATGTTCTTTGCCTCAACCTCCTCACTGATCAGACAGATGTTAGGCTGACACTGCAGAGCACATTCAAGAGCGATGTGGCTTGCTGAACGACCCATCAACTTGATAAAGTGCCAGTACTTGCGAGCAGAGTTACAGTCGCGCTGGATGTTACCGATCAACTCTGAGTAAGTCTTACAAGCTGTATCGAATCCGAATGAAGTCTCAATCTGCTCGTTCTTCAGGTCACCATCAATAGTCTTAGGACAACCGATTACCTGCACACCATACTGCTTAGCTGCATAGTACTCAGCCAACACACATGCGTTAGTGTTTGAATCATCACCACCGATAATCACGAGAGCTTTAATGCCCAGCTCACGCAGAATCTGGATACCCTTCTCAAACTGGTCAACCTCTTCCAGTTTCGTACGACCAGAACCGATGATGTCAAAACCACCTGTGTTGCGGTACTCGTCCATCAATTCAGGAGTAATCTCCATGTACTTGTGGTCAACCAGACCACCAGGACCAAGGATGAAGCCATACAGCTTGTTAGCTGGGTTAAGCGACTTCACACCATCAAACAGACCAGAAATCACGTTATGGCCACCAGGAGCCTGACCACCCGAGAGGATGATACCCACGTTGAATGGTTCGAGCTTCTTCTGTTCACCTGCTTCAAACTCGATGACTGGCATGCCGTAAGTATTAGGGAACAATGCCTTGATTTCTTCCTGATCACCAACCGACTGAGTTGGCTTACCTTCTTTTGCAACAACAGGACCTAAGAGAGCCTTAGGCAGTTTTGGCTGATATGCAGCACGTGCAATTTGTAATGCGCTTTTTTCCATGTTGAATAATAAATATGATAAATTTAGCTTAGTTCACAAATTTCGTGCAAAGATACAAAATAATTCACAATTCATAATGCATAATTCATAATTATTTCGTATTTTTGCACTCGTAATTACAGAAACTCCAAACTTTGGACTTTACAACTGACTTTAAATAATTCACAATTCATAATGCATAATTTATAATTATTTCGTATTTCACTTTTAATTTTTACATTTTATAATTTTTACATTTTCCTAAGTTTTTACATTTTCAATCATTTGATTATGGCAAAGAAAAGAATCATCAAGAAGAGTTTACACTACATCATGAGCGACCTCTTCACAGCTACCCTCATTTCATTGGCAGACAAGAAAGCAGATCCCGAGAAGGTTACCGAAATTCAGGAAAAGATTTTGAAAACCTATGAGGACTTCAACAGCCGCCTGAGCAACTATGAGCGCAAGAAAGCAAAAGCATTCTTCAAACAGTACAAAGAAGAAGTAAACAAAGAGATAGCCGACATCATCGCAGCTATCGAGAAAGTATAAACCAACAGCGCAGGTCATTCAGAGCCTGCGCTTGTTTTTTGCGGACTAGCCTAGAATCATCCATCTTCCCCACTCACACACCAAGCGACGCTTGTGTTGTTTTTAGTAAAAAAACAAAACCAATATCCAATATACCAATATAGGGGTCGCGCCGCCCTCGCTCTTCGTCCGCTCAATAACCCTGCGTTATTGGCTAATAATGGTGGGTTGTCGTTTAATAATATGCCATTATTATATAATGAATGTATTTATAAAAATAAATGTCGAATTGTATAAAAAAAGTTGCTGAAATATTTGCATAATTCAATTTTTTTTCGTAAAATTGCAGTGTAAATAAAGCGGGAGGTGACCACCCGATGTAGCTGGTCACAAAACATAAATCCAATACCATAAAAAACACAAGAGTTATGATTGAATTGTATCTTTCAAAGGTTACCGATACCTCAGAATCGGAACAGGCGGGTAATCTCTACGCCCGCGTGAGTTACAAGCAGACGCTTGGTATCATGGACATGGCTCGCCACATGGCTGAGCACAACACGGCCTTCTCGGAGGGTCTGATCACGGGTATCCTCATCGACTTCGTGCGCTGCGTGCGTGAGCAGGTGCTGAATGGCAACACGGTGAAGATTGACAACCTCGCCATCTTCAAGGCTACTGTCGAGGCCAACGGTATGGAAACCCTGTACGACGCACAGACCGAAAAGGTGGCTCAGGCCAGCATCGGCACACTGAAGAGTGGCGACAAGACTGGTCCTGCCGTGAAGACCATCAAGTTGCTGGCTCAGAGCACTGGCGAGTTCACTCGCGACGAGCTGAAGAAGGACGCCAAGCTGGGATGGACCGACAAGGCCAAGGCTGAAATTGCTGCAGCCAAGGGAGAAACTGCTCCTGCAAGCGGTTCGAATGGCAGCCAGAACGGTGGTTCGAATGGTTCAAGTCAGAACGAAAACGAAAACCAAAACGAAAACCAGGGTGGTAGCTCACAGAGCGGTTCAAGTGGTTCACAGAGTGGTTCGCAGAACAGCGGTTCTAGCGACTCAAGTGGGAAGCCAACCATCAGCGGAATAGCTAACTTCCAGACCTCTACGACCGTAACCATCACGGGTCCTGAAGGTGCAACCATCCGTTACACCAACGACGGTTCAACACCAACTGCAACCAGCGGTGAAATCTATTCAGAACCATTCACCCTCAACGATTCCGCAACCATCAAGGCAGTAGCCGTAGTGGATGGTGTAGCAAGTGAAGTAACAACCCGTGTATTCACCAAGAGCTCAGGAGACTAACTTTTAAAGTTGAAA
>CADBSN010000287.1 GCA_902797255.1 uncultured Bacteroidales bacterium
AACTGGAGTTGCCCAGGTGTCACCCGTCCAGAGGACTATGGTAAGGTGTTGCATGACTACCACACGATGATGGACTGGTGCGTCAGCGCTCGCCAGATGGCTGTGACCAACAATGCAGGATTCCTTCACTGTCTACCTGTTCGCCGCAACATGATTGTGACGGACGATGTCATCGAGTCGCCTCGTTCTTTAGTGATTCCCGAAGCGGCTAATCGTGAGATTTCTGCAGAAGTAGGTTTGAAGAGGATGCTTGAAAGTCTGTAGAAAGACTTTACTTCTTCATGGGGGCCGTGAACTCAATGAGTGACACGGCCTCTTCGTTTCCTACCCGACCCATGATAGCGAAGTGTGCTGTGCCATCTTTCAGGCGCTGGTCTGCATAAATATAAGCGGTTATGCGGAGTCGTTTTTTAGGAGCAATTGATTCAATCAGTGGCAAGGTGGAATAGTGTAAATGCTTGTCATCATTCAACTCATCAATATACAATTGTACATCTTCCACAGTCTCATTGGTGTTATTCCTCACTTCAAACGTCAAAGTACAAGTCTCGTTGCGATTGAAGGCATAGTCTTCATTCTGGTCGATGAGCTGTAGCTTTCCTATGCTGATAGGAGTGTATACTACATTGTCTGTCTTTGGCAGGGGTTGTCTGTGAGGAGCATTCCTGCGGGGAGCCGCGTCGTCTCCCTCCTCCTCATAGATTTCTTCCCTCTTGACGCTATGCGTTCCAGACTGGCGTTCCTTTTGGACACTTGCGTCCACAGCAGCACCAGCCGCCAGTCCGCCGAGGCCCCCAACAATTGTTCCTATATCATGTCCACGTGGTCCTCCGATGATACCACCCAAAGCTCCTCCGAGCAGTGCTCCTCCCCATGCTCCTCCAGCCATCGCACCACCATACGACATACAAGAGCTGAAAACCAGCGAAATGGAAAGAATGAATATCGTTGCTTTTTTCATGTTGGGTTCCATAACCAACTAAAGATTTATAAAAAAGGGCATTCCTAAGACTTGGATTCCTCATGTCCGTAGCCATAACCATAGCCATAACCATAGCCGTAACCATAGCCACGTCCATAGCCGTAGCCATAACCATAGCCATGACGTTTCTTCTGCATCTTACTGTCGTTGAGGACAATGCACATTCGGTTGAACTTATTTTCCTCATACAGCCGTTGCAATTCAGGCAGGTAGCGGCGGTCGATTTTTCCTTCGCGGACAACATAAAGTGTGATTTCAGCCACGCGATTTACGATACCTGCGTCTGCCACTACTTGCGCTGGTACATTATCAATAACGATGTAGTCGTAGGTCTTCTTCAACTCTTGGATGAGGAGTTCCAGCCTATCGCTCATGAGAAGTTCTGAAGGATTCGGCGGAGTGACGCCAGCAGGCAACATATCCACATTGTATTCTGGATTTACCGGAATAATCAGAGAGGTAACATCGTCCGTGGCGCCGCTGAGGAATAACGTCAGTCCCTCACGATGCTTTCCGTGAGAGAGCTTGCTTTGAGTGCGTTTACGGATATCTGCATCCACCAGAACAACCTTCTTGCCGGTCATACCCAATGTGATGGCAAAGTTACGCGAGATGAACGTTTTGCCTTCACCTGGCACCGTTGAAGTGAACATGATAACTTGCGCATCCTTCTGGATGAAAGACATACTATAACGCAACATCCTGAAAGCCTCGTTGATGGCATCCGACTTCCGTTCTCCTATAACGATCTCGCTGTCGCTGATACCTTCCTTCCGATGAGGAATTTCTCCAAGAACAGGGATGTTGGTATAATCTTCTATATCCTTCCGACCTCGGATATTCATATTCAACAAACTGTAGGTGTAGAAGAACACGAAAGGTGCGACTATTCCTATAATCAATGCCACGAGCATGATAACCTTCGTTCTGGGGGAGATGGGAACATTGCTTCCGTATGGTGGTTCAACGACCCGTATGTTTGCCTCAGTGATAGCCAGTTGCAAGGCAGTCTCCTCGCGCTTGTTCAGCAAGTAGGTATAAAGTGTTTCCTTGATAGCTTGTTGACGTGCAATATCCAAAGACTGTTTCTCCTTTTGCGGCACGGAGGAGATGACTTCATTCAGTCCTGACTCTTCTTGTTTCGAGCGACTTAGTTGCACGTTCAACGACGAAAGATGAGCCTCCGTACTTGCAATGATAGTTTGACGCATCTGCTCCAGATTCTGGTCGGCCTGCCGAATCCTGGGGTTGCCTTCTCCCGTGTTCTGAATCAGCTTGTTGCGTTCCAGCATCAGCTCATTGTACCGCATAATTTGTGTTTGGATGACGCCATCGGTGATTCCGGATAGTGTTGGGATAAGGTTGTTACCCTTGGAGGCATCGCGGAGGTAGTCTAACAAGTATCTGACCACGCTGACTTGTGATTCGAGGAGGATGCTACGCTGACGTGCCTGACTGCTCTGTTGCAGGAAGTTGTTGGCATCAGATCTTACGTCCACGATTCTGTTGCGCTGTTTGAAGCTAGCCAAGTCACCCTCTACTTTGCTCAGTTCCCGACTGATAATTAAGATGCGCTCATCGATGAATTCAGCCGTGCTTTGGGCGATTCGGTTCTTGTCATCGATGATGTTTTGGCGATAGGCATCGAGCACAGCATTGATAATGTCCTCTGCACGGGTGACATCCTGATCGGTATAGGTGATGCCTACGAGCGTACTCTGTTTGTCGAGCTCACTGGCTCCGAGTCCTGCACCATAGGAGTAGGCTGCAGCCTCGATGGTTGAGTGGGTGACGATGATGCGCTTACCGTTGAACGCGCTGAAGTATTTTTCGTTGGGAATCAGACGTAGCTCGCCTTGCGTTGCTGGCAGGCGGAATGGTTGACCAAGTCCCACGAGGATGTCTATCTTGGGAGATTCTTCTGCGCCCTTTTGAGACATGGCGAAATCGGTGATGTGAGCACATGTATCTTGAAGTTCCACCTGAAAACTGTATGGAATCATGGTCTCCACGTC
>CADBSN010000288.1 GCA_902797255.1 uncultured Bacteroidales bacterium
AAGAAGCCTTTGGCTGGTCACCTTTATGGGTCGGCATAATTTTGTCTTTGATTGCTTTGTTCATCGTCTTTGGAGGTATCCAGCGAATCGCCCAAGTGAGTGCAGTTCTTGTTCCTGTGATGGCAATCGGTTATGTGGTGCTTGCTGTCGTGATTATCGTGATGAACATCGACTTGATTCCGCAAGTGATGAAGGTGATTGTACTGGATGCGTTCGGCATAGAACAGATTGCCGGTGGCGGTATCGGTGCGGCCATCATGAACGGTGTGAAGCGTGGTCTGTTCTCGAACGAAGCGGGTGAAGGAAGTGCGCCGAACGTAGCTGCGACAGCCTCTACAAGCCATCCTGTAAAGCAGGGCTTGATTCAGGCGCGTGGGGTCTTTACCGACACGTTGTTGGTCTGCTCATGTACAGCATTCATCATCCTCATCAGCGGTTTGTACAAAGTTCCAGAACTCAATGGTATCGCCCTCACGCAGACAGCACTTCAGTCTGAAGTCGGAGCAGCAGGTCCTGTATTCATCGCTATCGCCATCTTCCTGTTTGCCTTTTCCAGCATCATTGGTAATTATTACTATGGTGAAGCGAACGTTCGGTTCATCACGTCCAATACAACGGTTATGACCATCTATCGTATTTTCTCAGGGGGGGTGATGGTGATGTTCGGAGCTTTGGCCAGTTTCCAACTCGTGTGGAACATTGTTGATTTCTTCATGGCTTTCCTCACAGCTTGTAACCTGATTGCGATTGTGCTCTTAGGTCGTTATGCATTCATTCTTCTTGATGACTATCGTCGTCAGAAACGTCAGGGCATAAAAGAACCAACATTCCACCGCAGTCAGATTCCAGAATTGGCTGATGAGATAGAATGTTGGGAGTGAATTTACATACGTTTTTTGTTGTCCTGTCCGGCACCTGTACCACGGTACTTGCTTTGGGCGGTATTGAAATTGTAACGGACTGAGAACTTCACACGCTGACTGTCCATCTTATTGGTCTGATTGATGAGGTGATTGCCGAAGTCGGTCTTCACGTCGTAGTGAGCCAGACCTGCGAGGTCAGTTCCTTCGAGGCGAAGGACGAGTGCCCCGTTCTTGAGGAGTTTCTTCTGCACAGCAGCTTCGAGGTCGAAGATGACATTCGTGATGTACAGGTTCTGAGTGTATCCCTTTGTGGTGATTCCTGCACCGAGTTCGAACTGCCATCCGCCATTCAAGGTGAGGGTGTTGTTTAACTGTGCAAACCAGATGGGTTTGTTATTGAATTTTGTCGTTCGCATCCCTGTTGCTTCACGTGGGTCTTGAACATCGATGGACAACCATTGTGGCTGAAGGCCGAAAGTGTAGTTCATGTTCCAAGGGCCGATAGTAGGTGTGAGGTTCACCATTGCTGACATTGTGCGGAACGGTGTGTTGAGATTTCGTGGTTGTACGAGTACCACTCCATCATTCCCATAAGGAGCCGACCAGACCATAACGGCATCGTTGGTGCGGGTGTAATTCACCATGAAAGTGATGTACTTATAGACTGCCGTAAGACTGATATTGTGTGACAACTCGGGTTGCAACTGAGCATTTCCACTCTGCCATGTATAACGGCTGTTGTAACGGATGGCACTCGAGAGAGAAGAGTAGCTGGGTCGCTCGGTCTTTGCGCTGTAGTTGAGCATCATCTGTACGGGTCCGAAGGCACCTGCATAGGAAACCGTAGGGAACCAATTGCCGTAGTTACGAAGAAGATTGTTGGCTGGAGCCAAAGCATCATTGTATTTGTAACGCACATATTCGTAGCGTACACCCGTACTGAGTTGCCCAACCTTCGGAAGCACAAATCCATAGGTAGCAAAACCTGCATAGTTGTCCTCCTTCACTTCTGCAGACGAAGCAGGGATGTTGACACCACTTATATTATATACGTCCGTGCGACGCGTGAAGGTCTCTTCCGTTCCAGCTTGCAGCATACCTTTCCATACGGGATATGAGAAGACTGCCTTGGCTGCATAGAGTTTTGCATCGTTGTTGCTATTGGTCTGAATATTGGTATCATAAGTCATCGTGCTCGTCTCGCGAGAGGTAGATTTGAGATAGCTCTCCGTTCCGTAGTAATCGAGGTTTACATCTATACCCAATTTCTGACCTATAGTACCGTTGTAATAGAGGTTTCCACCTAATGTATAAGTCGGATGATTGGCAAGACGGTCGTCCGTAATGGTAGAAAGCTGATCTGTCAGCACACCATCCTCATAGACTTTATCGTTAACGAGCGTATGGCTCTTTTCCTGTAGCTGTCTGCCAAACTCTATCTTACCACCCATGAAGTGGTTGTCTGCAATCTGCCAGTTGACACCTACATTGCTGTGCAATATCTGATTGTATGCATCAGCTTCGAGGTCGCCCACCTCATAAAAGGTCTTATTGCTGAATGTGGTTTTCTCAAGATCGCTTAACTGGCGACCTGTGGCACGCGTATAGTTAACACCAGCAAAGATGTCCACACCTCCTGTTCGATAGTTCACATCTACAGCAGCATTTGGATTATTTCCTTCAGACCATTGGAGCGACTGTGCATCGGAAGCATTGACATTGAAACCAAATCCTTCACCCTGACGCTTAACAGTACGAATACGTACCACACTCCTTACATTGGCCTTGTACTGAGCTCCAGGGTTGGAGATGACCTCGATGTTCTGGATATCGTTACTTTGCAGACGTTCCAGTTCGCTGGGATCGGTCACACGATGACCGTTGATATATATTTGAGGTTCACCACGTCCGATAACCTCTACCCCATTCCGTCCTTTCATCATACCAGGCGTCTTGGCCAGTACATCCTTAGCCGTTCCTGCATTCTCAAGCACAGACCCCTTGATGTTGGTCTGAAGACCTTCACCTGTGAGTTTGGTCTTCGGAAGTTGAGCCTTTACCGTCACCTCACCAATCAACTGCGCATCTTCTTTCAAGCAAACGACGAGGCTTTCAACCGAGTTCTCTGATGGAAGGGGTGTATATTGTGTCTCGTAACCGACACATGTCACTTTCAGCAGACCTTTATTCTTATCGGTCACAATTGTGAATATACCTTCGTCGTTTGTGACCGCTCCTTGTATAAATACAGAGTCAGGCAAAGATAACAGCACTACGTTCACGAAGGCGAGCGGTTCACCTTGTTCGTTTACTACTTTTCCACTTACATCGTGTGTTTTGGCATTAATCGCCATCGGCATCATCATTATAGCTATGACAGTTGCCAGCTTTGTGCAAATCGTTTTCATAATTTTTCTCGTTTTGTTCACTCATATGACGCAGCTCATGGAAAAACACTACAAAATTCACAAAAAAATACTCATCATCAACGTCTTATGGAGCTCATCCTTCTTGTTTAAAAAGAGACAAATACATTAAAAACCCTCACTTCAGTATGTGTCGGGCTTTGCAGCCCTTTGACGATGTGAGGCATCTGTTTTTCCTTATAAGCAAGCTTACAGATAAAAATATCTACCTCTCATCTTTGACTCTTACAGAGCCTTCACATACTTCGTGAGAAAAAACCTCGATTTCTTTGAAATCTAAAAAACAACTTCTTCATCCTCCCCCCCCAAGGGGAAGTTAGAAGGGTTTTTTTGATGTTTTTTTCTTTATAACAATCTATAAGTCCGACATACTGATGAATGGGGTTTTGAGTTTTTTGTCAACTAATTTTCAGAAAAACAAGAGGCACAAAGTGAATTATTTGGGAAACTTTTGCTTTTGTTAAAAATTATAAAGTTTTCCGTTTTAACATTTGTTATGACTGTCGCACAATGAGTTACGAATTTTTGATACACAAAAAGTTTTCCAAAACGAAATTTTTGTTGAAAAATTTTTCAAAAAATGTTTGTTGGTTTAAAGTATTTTATTTAACTTTGCAACCGATTTCGATTCAGTGATGAAAAGTCGAATTACGAGTTAATAATTTAATTTACAACATACTTTTACCTAAAGCAATCAAAATGATACAGACAGTACTTAAGCGTGATGGTCGAATTGTCGGCTATAACGAAGAAAAAATCAAGGCAGCTATTCGCAAAGCGATGCTTACAACTGAAAAAGGTGAAGACGAGACCCTTATTCAGCGTATTGCCGATAAAATCGGTATGCAGGGAAAGGAACAGATGAGTGTCGAAGAAATCCAAGACCTTGTGGAAATCGAACTCATGCGCAGTCCTCGTAAAGAAGTCGCAAAAAAATACATCTCATATCGTGATAAGCGAAGCATTGCTCGTAAGGCAAAGACACGTGACATCTTCCTCGAAATCATTGAGGCAAAGCGTAATGATGTGACACGTGAGAACGCCAACATGAATGCAGACTCACCTGCAGGAATGATGATGAAGTTTGCCAGCGAAACAACAAAGCCTTTCGTTGACGATTACCTGTTGACAGAACGTTCACGCGAAGCTGTGAAGCACAACTACCTGCATATCCACGACAAGGACTACTACCCTACTAAGTCGCTCACTTGTGTACAGCATCCACTCGATCACATATTGCTCAACGGATTCAGCGCAGGTCATGGAGAGAGTCGTCCTGCTAAGCGAATTGAGACTGCCAGCGTGATTGCTTGTATCTCACTCGAGACAGCTCAGAACGAAATGCACGGAGGTCAGGCTATTCCTGCATTTGACTTCTACATGGCTCCTTATGTGCGCGCGTCATATAAAGAAGAGGTGCAATATATCGAGCAGATGAGCGGTATGGATCTGCGCGAACTCTATGATGCACCAATCAAGGATTATCTGATTGCTAATCTGAGTGGACTCAGCGGACAGGAACGTGCAAAGCAGCATGCTATCAATCGCACCGTTCAACGTGTACATCAGGCTATGGAAGCTTTCATCCACAACATGAACACCATTCATTCACGTGGCGGTAACCAGGTTGTATTCAGTAGCATCAACTACGGAACAGACATCTCTGCTGAGGGACGTTGTGTGATTCGTGAGTTGCTTAACTCAACCTATCAGGGTGTAGGAGGCGGCTCAACTGCTATCTTCCCTATCCAGATATGGAAGAAGAAGAAAGGTATAAGCTATTTGCCTGAGGATCCTAACTACGACCTCTACTGTCTGGCTTGTAAGGTGACCGCTCGCCGTTTCTTCCCTAACTTCGTGAACCTCGACGCTTCATACAACCAGCACGACAAATGGGACATCAACGATCCTGAACGCTATAAGTACGAGTTGGCAACGATGGGATGCCGTACACGTGTGTTTGAGGACCGCTTCGGAGAGAAGACCAGTATCGGACGTGGAAACCTTTCATTTACAACTATCAATATTGTGAAGATCGCAATCGAGTGTATGAATATCGAGAACGAAGAAGAGCGTATCAATGCTTTCTTCGCAAAACTTGACAACCTGCTCGAAACCGCAGCCCTTCAGTTGAACGATCGCTTCCAGTTCCAGAAGACCGCTCTCGTGAAGCAGTTCCAGCTGCTAATGTCACGTCTGTGGGTCGACACAGAAAACCTGAAGCCTAACGACACCATCGAGAGCGTCATCAATCACGGAACTCTCGGTATCGGCTTCATCGGATTGGCAGAATGCCTTATCGCACTCACAGGACATCATCATGGTGAAAATCCAAAGAGTCAGGAACTTGGATTGAAGATTGTAACTTACATGCGCGATAGAGCGAACGAATTC
>CADBSN010000289.1 GCA_902797255.1 uncultured Bacteroidales bacterium
GGGAAACATCCCCTCACGGGTGCGATGCCAGATGGACTTGCCCACATTGGCTTGCTTTTCCTCCACCTTTTTCAGTTTTCCTGTCTCCAAGACGTAGCGCGTCATGCTCAAGCCGCCGCGGTCAGTCAAGGTGGTACGACCATTCCATTTTTCAAGTGATGGTGCAAAAGGAATGTCTATCGATTGGAACACCCTCTTATCACCATTGTAGAAGCATAATTGGCAAAACTCACCGCCTGCGCTACCACCATTTGTACCGACGATGATAGCATCCATATTGCCATCAGCATCAAAGTCAGCTGTTTCTGTGATGTCAACACCTAATGCCTGATCCCAGGAAATCTCAGTCTTAACCATTTTGTCATTCACTTTGGCTGTCAACTCATAAGTAAATCTTCCCTTTTCCGATATGCTGTAGCCTGTCACGACCTGAGTGTTCTTCACGACTTCCGTACTCATGGTGTCTGAGGCTTCGCTGTTGATATTGAGATCCGCGTTGTTGTACTCTGACGTATTATCTTGCGGAATATTATCCTTCAGCAGCGCTGGTAGCAGAATGTCAATCAGCACGGCCACGAGCACACTAATGACGAGGCCGTAGTGCCATGGACGTATGCCGCCAGCACGCCGTTTCCTCGATGGAGAAATGCCATAAGCATTCACTTCAAAAACTCCGGGGGTGACAGAATCTGTTGGTTCAGATACTTCTTTGACGTTTTCACTATCTGCCTGTTCAAAAGTTTCGACTTTCTCCTTATTGTTCCTCAGCCAACAAATCAGACCGAGTACTGCACAAACCAAAGCGGCTATGAGAGAATAGATGAATATCAGGTTAAAGGTGATGAGTGCATTCCCTTCGGATGTGACCAGCGACATCAGCTTGCCTGCCACTCCCACACCAAGCAGCGTGAAAGCAACAACGAATAATTTCTTGGCACGTTGTCGTGTTGCCGTTGATATCCAATTTGCAATGCCGACAAATACGGAACAGATGAAAACGAACTCTACCACAATGGCCAAAAAACACCACACCGTAGGCTCTCCTGTCATGTCTGTCATGTCTTCAATGGTTCCAGTTATATTGGCTCTATGTCTTACATCTTGAATGGCTGCAAAAACCGCGTATATCTGGCTACCGTAGAATAAGGCAGTGAGGGCAGACATCCATGTGGCCCGCATGAAGAATTTTAATACGAAGCACAGTATCAGTGACCCTACAATGAAATAGATACCAGGCCCTTTTGCATCGGAGGCTGTATCAATAATGGATGGGGAGAACTGTGTGAACATCTCGTCATCGAAGTTAACTCCTTTTAACACCATCCATGAAGTGAATAGCAGAGCCACTCCGACCACACAGGCCATCATCTCGCCAATCACTATGCCGTCAGGCTTGTATTTCTGATTTGCCATAATCCTAATACTCATTTAGTGATTATTTAGATTGTTGAATATTTCTAAAAAACGAACCACTTGTCTTTTCCTTCAACAGCACAATATATGCGAGGTTTTTCGTACTCTGGTTTACTGCACATTTTGATTAGCAGGCTCAGATATTGTTGATTGGCGCAGAGTTTGTGAAGGTCGAATGTGCCGGAGAGGTAACAGTCGTTGCAGCGAAGTCTTTTGTCAAACCAGAGCATGCCGTTTTCAATCCATAGCGGATTGTTCATGTTGGAGTTCGACTTGCCATTGCTGTATGGTAGTTCGTAGACCATGACCAACATGCCATTTAAATAACCGCCCAAAAACAAGTTCCCTTCTTGGTCCATGTCATTCCACTGTACGGCAATTGTTACCGATTTGTATTCGCCATTCTGCTTCAGAACGATGTCGTCGAAATAATTCCGTTCATCGGAGCCTGTGGAGAGCTTGCCATTCTTGTCAAGAGGTTTCAGTGTGGCGGGTTTTGTGTATTTCTCCTTTACATAAACATCCCATTTCACGAACTCCAAAATGTCAGTGGAATACCAACAGTGAAGCCAATTCTCACCATCGTCTCCCTTTACGGTTTCAATTGCGGTCAGCACTTCGGCTCTGACAGGCTCCTGACCTATTCCCCAGGAGTTGAGAGGCTTTAGTGCCCCTGTAACCCATTCAAAATGACATGGTCCTTCTTCATTGCAGGTTTTCACAAGCCTTGCACTGTTGACCGATGCGGCTTGGCGGAGGTTGACGTCCGAAGACGACAGTTCAACTATTCTGACATTTCCATCTCCCAAGTCGTTCCAACCCTTGGAATTTTGCGCCACTGCTTCCACGGTCATCAAGGCCAACATGGCTGTTGCAAAAAATAGCTTCTTCATAATGATATATTCTGTGTTAAACAAAAAACCACATCCCTTCATCATTGCTGTCTTTCTTTTCTCACCCAGGTGCGCTGGCTCATCTTACCGTCGCTGTTTGTCTTCGAAAGAAATAGACCATAGACATGGTAGCCCTGATAGTCGGCCTCTGGAATTGAGTCGATGAGGAAAGCTTCTGTTTCTTTCTCTGCAATGATACGGAGCGAATCTCCATCAAGTTCCCACTTGATAGGTCTCAGTCCCAAAATGGCCGTGTTGCCTTTCTGCCCCGTTCCATCCTCGTTGAGAATCATCTCATCGTGCATCATTGTTTCCGTCCATTGTCCTAGCAGTTGAACTTTTGTGTACTTGGAGACTGCCTCCGTTTGCTCTTCTGTGTTCTCTGACTTAGGGTTGCCTGCATTCCTGCTTCCACATCCGGCCAGTAATAGCAATAATGCAGCGAAAGACGCATAAAAAAGTTTTTTCATCATAGTTGTTGTGATTTTAGTAATTATTGTTTTTTGTCTACAGGTGTTTCATTCGTAACAGCTCTGATATTAAATCCAAAGATTCTCTCTTCTTCGTTTATACGTGCATTACCAGAAGTAACGTTTATATCGAACGTTAGGTAATAAGCATTGGCAGCTGAAAACTGACTTATCGTTGATGACCAATAGCAGCCACAACTTTCTCCCCGGTCTAGATTCAAGTAACGACGATAACCGCCCATGGGAAGGAAAATGCTGTTGCCATTTTTACCCGTTACTGTATAGCCGCCATTACCTCCACCACTATTTGTATATGTCCATGTGCACAGGTTGATTAGTTCTTCCATCTGGGCTTTGGTGGGCATCTTCCACGATCCTCCCCATATAGCTGTAGCAGCATCGTACTTGGTATTTCCTGCTATGCTGCCGTTCCAGTTTTCCATAGCATTCTTGGTGATTATACCATCGGCAAACAATGCATCACTTTCAGTCCCACAGAACGAGGGGGATGCTTCGTTGTAGGTTAAATTGCCGGGCTTATAGCTGCTATTCCAGCCTGCATTCTCGTCACGAGCGATGTAACTATTTTCGCCCCACTGAAAGAATTGTCCACGGTCATTGGCGCTAATGGCACCAATATTCATAGTGGCCCACCTTGTGCCACTGGGCAATCCCAAGTCAACTGCCTCATGTCCGTTGATTAATGTGTTAGGAATCTTCTCTGGCTCATTGTCATTACCGCAGGAAACGAGGCAAAAACTTAGCATTGTAACCAAAATAACGGTTATCAAATTTCTTTTTTTCCCTTTAATCATAAGTTCTGTTTTTTACGTGATTACGAATTGTTATTTATGTATAAACCCTCATATGAGGATAGAATGAATACTTTTATAAAAGTGAGAATTAGTAGCAAAGCCTTTCTTGTTGTTAAATTGTTTTTGTGCCTATAGATCCCTGATTCGGCGGTTAGTAGATGGCGTTTTGTTAAACACGAAAGACGTGGGAGCTATTACTGGTTCGTAAAACGTCCTATTACCAATAAGTAAGTGACCCTCTAATCCTTGTAGACTAACTA
>CADBSN010000290.1 GCA_902797255.1 uncultured Bacteroidales bacterium
CTTCAACTGGAGCTGACCACATGTGTACATCGGGACCACAATAACTATTGACACGAACATCGTGCGAACCGATGATATAAGCACGCAGCTTACCTGGGTTGTCTGGGTCTTCAAATACACGTGGTTCACCATCTGGCAGATGTTCCCAAAGAGGAATATAAGGATTACCACCATAATGTGACACATAACGATCTTTCACTGGAAGTTGTTGTTGAGCATTAGCCGACTGGCCGAAACACATCAAAGCAGCAACGGTGCTAACAAGTACAAATTGTCTGTTGAATTTGATAGTTTTCATGATTTGATTATCTGTTGTTTTAAAAAAATGTCAAAAAGTAATGATTTGAAAAATCATGCAAAAATAAAACATATTATTGAAATAGAGAAGTTGCTAGTACTAATTTGCAAGGATTTGTATCATAAATTACAGACTTTAGTCTTTAGGGGGTAGCGGTGAGCGAAACTTCTAACTTCTAACTCCTAAAGATTGCTTAGCCATTAGCCCTTAATCTTTGGCCTTTAGCCTCATAAGTACATCGTAATTTATTTCGGTGAAATCAGCAATTATTGCATGACAAAGGTCACGAATCGCTTCCGCCGAATTGTTAGTTGTCAGTCCTATGGTGAAGATGCCTGATGCCATCCCTGCCTCCAATCCATTGAACGCATCTTCAAATACGACACACTCGTTGATATCCGCATTGAACAGATGAGCAGCCTTCAAATAACAGTCGGGATCGGGTTTAGAGCGTTGAAAGTCTTCAGAAGTCAGGATGCAATCGAACATCGCCAGAAATTCGGGTCGTTGGTTCTGTACACTCTCCATCTTCTTTTGGTTCGAACTGGTCACAATGGCACATTTCACTCCATGCTCTTTCAGGTCTACAATAAACGCCTCGGCACCTGCTACAGGTCGGTAATCCATCTGTGCCTCCCACTCATCCAGTCCTTTTGTTATTTCGGTCTGCCATGATGGGTCAGGGAAATAGCGGTCGAATATCTGTGTAAGCGTTGTTCCCTTTATCAGATATTCTAGTTGAGGAATGTCGGGTCGGTAGGTTCGTGCCATCCGTCCCCAGAACTGTGTGTATTGCCCCTCTGTATCGACCAACGTACCATCGAAGTCAAAAAGAGCAACTGTAATATGATTTTTCATGCTGCAAAGATAAGGAAAAGTTAGGAGTTAGAAGTTAGGAGTTGAGAAAAATGTGAAAAACAACGATTTATTATCTATTATTCATTATTATTTATTATCTTTGCAGCAAATTACGACCATTCTGCATGAAGAGACTTTATTATATAATTCTTTTGCTCCTACCGTTAACCACCAAGGCACAATTGGTAGAAGTGGCCCCTATTCAAGCCGATGGCATCCGACGCATCAGACTGGAAGCTGTGACAGATTGCATTATCCGCGTTCGCGCTACAGCCGAGGATAAGTTCTTTGAGAAGCAGAGTCTTATCATCGTACCACAAAGCAGAAAGACACCCCGAACGAATGTCGCCAAAGAGGAAGGAACTGTCGTGCTCCAAACTAAAGAATTGAAAGCCCTCGTCAATGAACAAACAGGACACATCGCCTTCTTTGATAAGAATGGCACCCTCCTTTTGAAAGAAGCCTCCAGCGGAACAAATATCAAACCATTCCGCGTGCCAGAGCGCGAAATAGGTGTAGCACAACGAAAACTCACCAATGAAGAATTGAGCGGATGGTCGTGGCGATTAGTTTTTGATAGTCCCACCAATGAAGCCTTCTATGGACTGGGGCAACATCAATCGGGTGACATGAACTACAAAGGAAAGAACGAAGATCTCTTCCAGTATAACACAAAGGTAAGCACTCCATTCATTATCAGCAATCATGGCTATGGAATCCTATGGGACTCCTATTCTTTCTGTCGATTCGGCAAAGCCGATGAGTATTGTCAGTTGGGGCAGGTATTTCATATATATAATAAGGAGGGAAAAGCAGGATGTCTGACGGGTACTTACAAACCACGTTTTGGACAAACTGTAACAAGAAATGAAGACTCCATCTACTTCGAGAATTCGGAAACCATCGTCAATCTGCCAAAAGGCGTACAGCTACAAGGAGCCAATGTCACTTACGAAGGAACGCTAGAAGCTGAAACTACCAGCAACTATCATTTTATCCTTTATTATGCAGGATATATTCGTGTTTTGATGGACGGCAAGGAAGTCGTTGCCGAACGATGGCGTACAGCATGGAACCCCAATGCATGGAAGTTCGACGTGAAACTCACTCAAGGAAAAAGAGTAAATTTGAAAATAGAATGGCAACCCGATGGTGGCACCAGTTACTGTGGTTTGCGTGTGGCAAAACCCTCAACAGATGCTGAGCAGAATCAACTGAGTATCTGGAGCGAGATGGCACGCGACATGGACTACTATTTCATCGCCGGCGACAACATGGACGATGTCATCAGCGGCTACCGCACATTAACAGGTAAAGCCCCCATCCTGCCCAAGTGGGTATTGGGATTCTGGCAAAGCCGTGAGCGTTATAAGACCCAAGACGAACTCGTCAGTACACTTCAGGAATTCCGCAACCGTCAGATTCCTATCGACAACATCGTGCAGGACTGGAGCTATTGGGAGGAAAATCAATGGGGTAGCCATGAGTTCGACAAAAGTCGCTACCCAGATCCACAAAAGATGCTCGATGATGTCCATCGTCTGCATGGGCGTTTCATGATTAGCGTCTGGCCAAAGTTCTATGTTAATACAGACAACTATAAAGCCCTAGATCAAAACGGATGGATGTACCACCAAGCCATTAAAGACAATATCCTCGACTGGATAGGTCGTGGTTACCTCGGCAGTTTCTACGATGCTTACGACCCTGACGCCCGTAAAATGTTCTGGCAACAGATGGATGATCATCTATATTCTAAATATAATAAAGGTGTTGATGCCTGGTGGATGGATGCCTCCGAACCGAACGTGCGCGACTGTACCCCGATGTGGTACCGCAAAGCACTCTGTGGTCCGACCGCTCTCGGTACCTCTACAGAATATTTCAACGCTTACGCTCTTGTTAATGCCGAAGCCATCTACAATGGGCAGCGAGGCGTAAACCCTAACCAACGTGTATTCCTACTCACACGTAGCGGATTCGCTGGTGAGCAACGCTATAGCACAGCTACGTGGAGCGGCGATATCGGCACAAGATGGGAAGATATGAGGGCACAGATGACTGCCGGACTTAATTACCAGATGGCAGGACTGCCTTTCTGGGGTATGGATATCGGTGGTTTCTGTGTTGAAAACCGATATGTGGCAGCACAGCAACTCTTCGACCGTACAGGACAAGAGAATGAAGACCTGAAGGAATGGCGAGAACTCCAAACTCGCTGGCATCAATTCGGCTGTTTCGTTCCACTCTACCGCACACACGGGCAATGGCCTCTCCGTGAAGTGTGGAACATCGCCCCTGAGACCCATCCTGCCTACATGAGCATCACATGGTACCATCGCCTTCGCTACTTCCTCATGCCATACATCTATTCTTTGGCTGCTAAAGTCCATTTCGACGATTACACCATGATGCGCGGTCTGGCGATGGACTTCCCTAACGATACTCGTCTAAATGATATCGGTGACCAATGGATGTTCGGTCCTGCACTGATGGCCTGTCCTGTTAGCGAATATAAAGCTCGTTCACGCAATGTTGTTTTTCCTCAAGGCGGATGGTACGATTTGTATAGCGGCAAATATATCAAAGGGGGGCAGACGCTCACCGTTGAAGCCCCCTACGAACGCATCCCTGTCTTCGCACGCGAAGGCAGCATACTGCCACTCGGACCACTCATGTGGTGGACAGACGAGAAACCAGCAGACCTCATTCACATCCTTGTCTATGAAGGTGCTGACGGACAGTTCACCCTCTACGAAGACGAAGGAACAAACTACAACTACGAACATGGCAAGTATGCCACCATCCCTTTCAGCTATGACGACACTACCCACCGCTTTACCATCGGTCAGCGAAAAGGCAGTTTCCCCGGTATGCTGAAAACCCGTAAATTCATGGTTGAGTTGGTACGAAAAGACCACGTCACCCCACTCGATCTCTATTCCCCTGGCGGCATCATGGTAACCTACACAGGCAAAACCATGAGTATCACTCTCAAGAAATAAAACCATTAGATTCATAAAACTTCATTAACCCCATGAACAGAAAACTATTGACAATCACCCTTATGCTGACACTTACAATAAATCTATCAGCACAGCGAACAACTGACAAACTCGACCGTGGTCTCGTAGCGGTTCCAGCCACAACAGGTGGCGGAAATATGGTTTCGTGGCGTGTATTCGGTGAGGAATATTACGACGTAACATACAACCTCTATTGCGATGGCAAACAGATTGCAACGAATCTCAAGGTATCAAACTACTCCCACACCAGCGGAACAGCCTCCAGCAAATACCAAGTGGCTGCTGTAGTTCGTGGCGTAGAGCAAGAGAAGTGTGCTGCCATCACTCGCTGGGCAAACGGTATGCTCACCATCCCCGTGCAGCCAATCATCGGTCGTGATGGTACCGATGTCACCGCAAACTACACCCTCAACGACATTTCATTAGGCGACCTCGACGGTGATGGTATCGTGGAATTCATCGTGAAACGTCCATGCAATCAAGCTGCCAATGTTTCACAGAAGAACTGCTTCCATGTACTCGACTGCTACGACCACAAAGGCAACCGCCTGTGGTGGATCGACCTCGGCCCCAATATGCTTGCAGGAGCCGACGAGCAATGGGATTGTGTATGCTACGACTGGGACGGTGACGGAAAAGCAGAAGTACTGCTCCGTATTCAGGATAATGCTTATATCCACTATGCCGACGGAACTAAAGAACTTATTGGCTCTTCTACCGTCGACACACGCTGGGACGGTATCGAGTACACCTCGTCTGGCAACGAATACCTATTATATTTAGAAGGAGCGACGGGACGTCCATATAGCATTGGTCCTTCATCACATCCTCACTACATCGACTATCCCCTCACTCGTGGCCAAGATAGTGACTGGGGAAGTGGAATCGTGGGACACCGCTCTACGAAGCACTATTTCGGTGCACCTTTCCTCGATGGGCGTCATGCCAGCATATTCCTTGGACGTGGTTGCTACACCATGCATAAATTCGCAGCATACGATGTCAACCCATCTACCCACAAACTGACACAGCGTTGGTATTGGGAAAACAACGTGGGCGGTCCATGGTTCGGACAAGGCTATCACAACTTCGCCATCGGTGATGTCGACTGGGATGGTCGCGATGAGATTATCTTCGGTTCGATGATAATTGACGATAATGGGAAAGGGCTCAGCACGACAGGATTGGGACATGGCGATGCACAACACTGCTCCGACCTCGACCCTTATCGCAAGTACGAAGAGCAGTTCGCCTGCAACGAAGACAGTCCGGCAATGAACTATCGCAATGCTGTCACCTCACAGTTCTATTATCGCCACAAGGCATCAGGTGACGATGGTCGTGCGCTCTGTGCCAACTTCACCAATACCTATCCAGGTTCAGTCGGACGAAGCGTTAGCACGAGTTGGATCAGTAGTGTAGCAGACAAGGAAGTCACAGAACTCGCTGGCGACAACTTCATCAACTGGGCCGACCTCAACCAACGCATCTACTGGGATGGAGACCTACTCGATGAGTATTTCGACAGTCCAGGCACAGAAGGCTATGGTGCTATCTATAAACCGGCTGAGGCTGGTGGTGGACGTTGGAACTTCTCCGACTCCAAATGTAACAACTGGTCGAAGAACAATCCAGGTGCCATTGCCGACATTTTCGGTGACTGGCGTGAGGAACTCGTGATGCGCAATGGAGCCAACACAGCCATCCTCGTCTACACAACTGGTATCCCAACCAAGTACCGCATCCCAACCCTCTGGCACGACCACCAATACCGCAATGCCATGGTATGGCAAAGCATGGGCTATAACCAGCCACCTCACAAGAGCTATTTCCTTGGCGAGTTAGAAGGTCTCACCATTGCACCACCTCCCTACACCATGACAGGACGTAAGGAAATCAAGAACAATGGAGCCATCACTACTACCGACGAGCACCTCATCATCTGCGAGACCAACGACACAAAGGTGACAATTGATGATGGTGCAAGTCCTTATATGGTGACTTTCAATGTGCCCTCTTGGGTTCAGGGAACCGCAAGCAGCAACACAACGTTCCAGCAGACTACCATCCAATATCAATACTTCACTTGCAAAGTAAGCGGAGGAGCCTTGACGGGTAATACACGTGTCGTAAAGCAAGGTGACGGTATCTTGAAATTACCAAACGTCAACATGACTTATACTGGTGAAACCGATGTGTGGGCAGGTACTCTCTGCTTTGATGGGCAACTGCTTCATTCACCCCTGTGGCTCAACCGCTTTGCAGAACTTAACTCTGATGGCGGACACTTCCTGAGTATCGATGCTCAATATGGCTCAGTCATCCGTCCTGGAGGTGCAGACAAAGCAAGCAGTATCACTGTCGACGGAACACTCTCTCTTGGATTCGGTACACGTATCGTACTCGACCTCTATTCTGAAGGATTCCAGGCTGACCAAATCAATGCTTCTACGCTCAAACTCGAGAAAAAGACAGGAAACATTTGGCAAAAGTACGGACCACAATACCTTCAGCCTGTGCTGGAGATTGTTGAGCATAAGGCAGATGGAGCATCAACCCTCGAACCTGGCGATTACATTATCGGCCATATTGATCTGATTGTTGGATCGCTGACATCTTTCAAAATCGAAGGCGTCACCGACCTCAAATCTGCACTTACCATTGATACCGATGGTAATCTTATCCTTTCTCTCGGTTCGATGCGAGGTCCAGCAGAAATTGTATGGAGTGGCACCACATCATCTTATTGGGACTTTGCCAAGACACCGAACTTCTTCCTCGTAGGCGATGTCGAGCAAACACCTGAAATATTCGTGAAAGGCGATATCGTCAATTTTACTGACGACGCCACACGCACAGCAGTCACTCTGGACGATGAAGTCGAAGCCGATACCGTTCACTTCGGCAACAATACAAAGAGCTACACTCTTTCAGGAACAGGTGCCATCGTTGGCAACACAGCTTTCGTCATGGATGGAAAGAGCACTGTGACCATCAGTACAGAAAGCAACTACACAGGAGGCAACTATCTGCGAGGTGGTACGACTACGGTCAGTGTTCTCTCGAATTCCACCAAGCCCAAAGGCAACCTCGGCGGTGTGACCACAAACCCAACGAAGTTCACGATGGAAAAAGGTGCCATCCTTAAAACCACCGCCACCGTGACGAATGGTTCACCCATTCGCATGATTGGTGACGGTGGAACAATCGACAACTCTGCCGACTTCAATCAGGAAGCAATCTTTAGTGGCACCACCCTTACCAAACGTGGAAATGGTTGGTTGAAACCCAGCGTAGAGAGTTCGCTCCGTAAACTCATCGTCGAGGCAGGCACCGTCGATGCAGGGGCTAAGGTTGCAAGCAATGTAGAAGTGCAAGGCTCAGCTGCCCTCACAGGTAACGGATTCCTCACCACTCCTATTTTTGTAGCTGATAAAGCAAAAGCAAAGTTGACCACCATGAACCGCCAGACCACCAATCTCGCGCTCACTGGCAACGGACAGCTCACCGTCTATTGTGCCACGGAGAAAGGCAGCAACTATTATGCTACCCGTACACCTATCAACCTCAACCTCTCCAAGTTCCAAGGCATACTCGTGGCTGAGGCCACCTACACCGAAGACGGACGATTCACACTCGACACCAGCAATGGCGGAGCTGGATGGACACTTAATATCCCCAATGGGCGCAGTGTGCAAAATTCGGGCAAGACACTCCGCATAGGGCAACTCACAGGAAAAGGCACCCTTGGAGGTTTTAGTGCGTTCCGTAATGGTGTGACTGCCGTAGCCAACACATGGCAAGTGGGCAACGATTCTACCGACTTCACCTACGAAGGCATCGTGACTAGCATCGACAACTTCAACAAGATGGGTAATAGCAAGATGACTGTTAAGGGCAGTTGGGATAACACAGGTTCTATCACCATCTCAGCAGGAACTCTGCTGCTCGATGGCGGATCGCTTGGAAGCGGTGCTCTCACGGTGGCACGTAATACCACCCTTGCAGGTGTTGGCACACTCAACAATAGTGCAGTGACCATCAACGGCATCCTTCAGCCAGGCAAGAATGTGACAGCCTACACTGGCACTATCGACTTTGGCGGTAAGAATCTTACCATCAACAGCAGTGCTACCTTAAAGTTCTGTGCACGCATGTGTACGAGCAGTCGGTCACGTGGTTGCACCAGTCTGACGAACATCAACAAACTGACGTTGAGCGGCACCATCGAACTCACGCTTTCAGAATACCAGAACCTCTCGGTAGGCGATTCTCTCCGTATCTTCGATTGCAAATTGCTCACGGGCACACCGAAACTGAAACTGCCTCGTCGGTTCGTATGGGACACTAGTCGCATTCGTGAGGGACTGCTCTTCATCACCGGCATCACCATCTTCGAAGATGTGAACTCCGACGGCATCGTCGACACCCAAGATGTTCTCCGCGTCTACGAGCAGATACAATCATCAACTTACGACGAGTCCTGCGATGTCAACGCTGACGGAGTCATCGACACTCAGGATGTACTACGCATCTACGATACTATGCGAACAGGGGACATGTAAATATTAAAAAATGATAAAATGTAAAAACAGACCCATTCGGGAGCCAAGGGTCAAGGGGTAAGGGTCAAGGGTCAAGGGCCCTTTAGACACTAGACACTAGACTCTCGACTTTAAATAGTAAATAAAAAGATGAATAAGGAATATATAGTTACATCACGTTCAAATCTAGTTGCAAAGAACGGAAGCCATTATGCCAATCTGAAGATTATGGCACAGAAAGGAGAGTCACTCACCATCAGTGTGTGGGATATGGACGAGAACGATGGTCCACACATTGAGGACATCATCACCGTCGATATGGATACCCTCAAGGGAATCAAGTTTCCCAAAATGGGTGATTTCAATTATTTCCGCAACAGCCGACATGCCACACCAGCCGATGTTCTCTATCAGCTCATCCCACGCCCCATCACTAAGGAAGTGTGGGACGCATGTCTCGACCAGTTGGTTGGATGGTGCCACGATCAGGTACTGGTAGACTTCATCCAAGGGGAAAGGGACAACCTCTATGAGCAGTACCGCAATCAAACGGCTGCCACTGCAGTCCACCACGCCTTCAAGGGAGGACTACTCAACCACACCTACGAACTACTGCATATGCTCAGCGGGCTTTATCCTACCTTGCCCCCACTGAAGCTCGAAAGGTGCGTCATTGCCATCCTCTTCCATGATTATGGCAAACTGAAAGAATATGATGAGAACATGGAAGGTACCAAATACATGTATCTCATGGGTCACACCTACATATCGGCCCATGTGCTCCACAACAAACTGAATGCTGCAGGCATCAGCAACGAAGAGACCATTCGCATCGTTCATTGTGTGTTGGCTCATCATGGCAAACTGGAGTACGGCAGTCCTGTCGTGCCTTGCACTCAAGAAGCTTTGATCATCCACTACATCGACAACATCTCTGCCCACACCTATGCATGTGACGAGACAGCCAATATGGAGAAATGCTTCGCTTTAGGCACAAGAATCATCAAAGACTGATGTCCCAACGGCGTGGCCGGAAACAAAAGAAAATGTAAAAATTAAAAAATGTAATAATGTAAAAAAGAAAAGGGGGCTCTTGCCTCTTGAACCCTTGAACTTTGAACTTCTTGAACTTTGAACTTTAAACTATAAACTTTAATAATATGAGCATAATTAAGACTATCGGTATATTGACATCGGGTGGCGATGCACCAGGCATGAATGCTGCCATCCGTGCAGTGACACGTGCTGGTATCAGCAACGGATTTAATATCAAGGGTATCTACCGCGGTTATGACGGACTGATCAAGGGTGAGGTAAAGACATTCACCACTGAGGATGTGAGTGGAATCATCACCCGTGGAGGTACGATTTTGAAAACGGCTCGCTCGGCAGAGTTCATGACTCCTGAAGGGCGGAAAAAGGCATACGAGACCTGTTTGAAGGAAGAGATTGACGCTTTGGTGGTGATTGGAGGTAATGGCTCGCTGACAGGAGCTTGGAACTTCGGAGTGGAGTTCGACTTCCCCGTCATTGGTTTGCCTGGCACCATCGATAACGACCTGTATGGCACAGATGCCACCATCGGCTACGACACAACGATGAATACCATTATGGAGTGTGTAGACCGCATCCGCGATACGGCGAACTCACACGAGCGCATCTTCTTCGTGGAGGTGATGGGTCGCGATGCAGGCTTCTTGGCTCAGAACTGCGCCATCGCTTGTGGTGCTGAGGCAGCCATCGTGCCTGAGGAAGTGACCGATGTTGACCAGTTGGCTCAGTTCATGGAGCGTGGCATTCGAAAATCGAAGAAGTCGTGTATTGTCATCGTATCAGAGAGTCCGAAGTGTGGTGCCCTCTACTATGCCGATCGTGTGAAGAAAGAGTTCCCTGGGTTTGATGTGCGAGTATCTATCCTCGGTCATCTGCAACGTGGTGGCAGTCCGTCTGCTCGCGACCGCATCCTGGCCAGCTGCACTGGTGCAGGTGCCATTGAAGCCATCAAGCAAGGTCAGCGTAATGTGATGGTCGGCTATCGCTACAACGACATTGTCTATGTGCCATTCTCAGAATGTATCCGCACAGACAAACGATTCGACAAGCGACTGATTACGGTGCTGAACGAGTTGAGCATCTGATAAAATGTATAGTTGATCGTTAAAATTAATGATATGAACATAAAATCAATAGCCCCAAAGATTCAGATAAATAGTAGCAAGAAAGAACTCTTGAATCAGTTTCTGCTATCGCTAATAGCAACCACCATATCTATTGTACTCACTTTCGGTACAGCTATTTGGTTGGACAATAATAAGAAGGAGGAGGCAAAGCACGAAATGGTCATGATGATCATCTACGACCTGTCCAATACGCTGAAGGAGGTAGAGGAAGCAGACGCGTTGATACAAGAAGGTTTTGAACAGCAATTGGCTATCGCTGCATCTCCACAATTGTTAGAACAAGACCCCACTATTATCTTTTCGTTCACGCCCCAAATTGAATATACTGAGACTGTGGAGCGCATCTTCTCATCGAACATCGAGACCATCAACACCCTTGGCAATGTACTTTTCGCAGAGAATGTATCCGACCTCTACCAACTTCGAAAGCAATACAAGGAGGTGATCTGTGACGTGTTCACGAACGAGATAAAGGAACTAGATGGAATATATGGATATGAACAGGTCATCAATATTCCATACTATCATAGAAAGCTTATGAGCAAAATTATTCTCAATAGGATGAAAGAAAAATTCCTTCAGTGCCAGCAGATGATGAACGTGAGTGATGAAGATTTAGAAATCTATCGCCAAAAACGACAAGATATGGAACTGACGGCAGAACAGGACAGCATTAGGAGAACCTTGTTCAATCAATGCGACAAGGATAAACAATTGTTAATAGAGGCGATACAGAAAGGAAAACAACAATAATGTTATCATCTATATGGTTTTTCGAATCAACGGAGTCAAAGCATTGATATATTGGATACTTGCCGGAATGATGACGGGTTTCTCGGTTATTGGAGCAACAGCTCAGAACCGCGACCAACAGATAAGGGCTAGGGTGGATAGCGTGCTGACCGAACGCTACTATCGCACCCCTTACGACACAAACTATGTGGTGCGTCCTGAGGGTAGTCTGACTCTGAAGGTAAGGATGAACCAGACGGGCAACTCCATCCATGCAAAGGGTACCGTGAACGGCATTGAGTCGAAAGCCGACTTGAAGACAAGTCATAAGACCACATTCTCTGTCGCAGCAAACTATCGTGGCATCGGCCTCGGACTGGCTGTCAATCCCTCGAAATGGAAGGGAATCTACAAGGACTATGAGTTGAACTTCAACTACTACAGTAGCCGTTTCAGCATCGACTTTGCCTATCAGCGTTCCACCACATTGGCAGGTGATGTGCGTCGCGATGATAAACTGGAGCAGTTGCATGCCGAAGACCTCACGATGAAGGTTGTCAACTTTGCGGGTTACTACACCTTCAACCATCGGAAGTTCTCCTTTCCAGCAGCTTTCACACAGAGTTACATCCAGCGCCGCTCGGCTGGCTCATGGCTGGCAGGCATCAGCTATCAGGGAGGTAGCATCAAAACGAGCGATGACCTGAAAGCGCGAAACCCGAATGCACCTGATGTACAAATCGAAGTAGGACATATCGGCATTGGTGGCGGATATGGTTACAACTGGGTACTGGGCAAACGTTGGTTGCTCCACTTCTCCATGCTCCCCACCTTTGTTGTTTACAACCGCAACAAGATGATTGTGAATGATGAGCGTAAAGGCGCAAGGCACATGCGCTTCAACATGATTTTCAACGAACGTGCAGCCATCGTCTACAATTTTTCATCACGCTACTTCGCAAGTGCTACTCTTGTGATGAACAACTCTATCTTCGATGATGAAGCTGTGGTCATCAATCAAAACAAATGGAGAGCAAGGGCTTCGTTTGGAATTAGACTATAAAAAAAAGGAGTCATATCCACCACGGACCTGACTCTCTCCTACTAATTTACACTTTTTAATCACCTTAAGAGTGATAAAAAAAACTAAGTGCTTCTTTTGAATCCGTTGCAAAGTTAAGTTTTTTTTCTGTATCTGCAAACTTTTTTGCATTTTTTTTGTAATTTTGCAGCAAAATAATTGTATTCACGATGAAAAAGAATCAATTGACGCTGAAGGACACGTCGTTCGTAGAGCTGATGGCCCGCCGCATATTCAATGTGCTGATTGTTGCAAACCCCTATGATGCCTTCATGTTGGAAGACGATGGACGTATCGATGAGAAGATTTTCGACGAGTACTCGAAACTGGGATTGCGCTACCCACCACGTTTCTTCCGTGCAGCCAATAAAGACGAGGCGAAGAGCCTGATGAGTCAGACAAAGTTTGAACTGGTGATTTGTATGCCAGGTAACGACAATAATGATGTGTTCGACATTGCCCGTGCCATCAAACTGGCGTTTCCAGAGATTCCGATTGTTGTGCTCACACCTTTCTCCCACGGTATCACCAAGCGAATGGAAAACGAAGACCTGAGCATCTTCGAATACGTATTCTGTTGGTTGGGCAATACCGACCTTTTGCTGTCTATCATCAAATTGATAGAGGACAAGATGAATCTGGAACACGATATCCGGACTGCAGGTGTACAGATGGTGCTGCTGGTCGAAGACGGCATCCGTTTTTATTCAAGCATTCTGCCCAATCTCTATAAGTTCGTCCTTCAGCAGAGTCTGGAGTTTGCAACTGAGGCCCTGAACTCACAATTGGAGACGTTGCGTATGCGTGGTCGTCCAAAGATTGTGTTGGCGCGTACTTACGAAGAGGCATGGGAGACTTACTATAAGTTCAAGGACAACACATTGGGAGTCATCAGCGACTGTGAATTCCCCAAGGAAGGGAAGAAGGACAAGCTGGCAGGATTCAAATTGCTCTCAGCTATCCGTGCTGAGGACGAATATGTGCCGCTCATCATGGAATCGTCCGAACTTGAGAACAAGGAGTTGGCACGTCAGTGTCACGCAAGTTTCATCGATAAGAACTCCAAGAAGCTCGACATCGACTTGCGCGACCTCGTACGCAGATATTTCGGTTTTGGCGACTTCATCTTCCGCAATCCTGACACCATGGAGGAGGTCGCTCGCATCCGCAACCTGAAAGACCTGCAGGACAACATCTTCACCCTGCCACGCGAATCGCTGATGTATCATGTGTCGCGCAACAATGTGAGCCGTTGGTTAGGTTCACGTGCGCTGTTCCCCATCTGCGACTTCCTGAAGAAAATCACGTGGCGCACCCTCCAGGATGTAGATGCCCATCGCCAGTATATCTACGACGCCATTGTAAGCTATCGAAAGATGAAGAACCGTGGTGTGGTAGCAACGTTCCGCCGCGACCGTTTCGACCGCTTCTCGAACTTCGCCCGTATCGGCGAAGGCTCCTTGGGCGGCAAGGGACGTGGTCTCGCATTCCTCGACAACATCATCTCCAGATACGAAGAACTCAACCAGTTCGACAATGCCGAAGTCACCATTCCTAAGACCGTGGTACTCTGTACCGATATCTTCGATGAGTTCATGGACACCAACGAGTTGTATCAGATTGCACTGAGTGATGTATCGAACGAAGTCATCCTCGAACAGTTCCTGCATGCCCGACTGCCAGAGCGGTTGGCCGAAGACCTCATGGCCTTCCTCGATGTGGTGAAGGCTCCGATTGCCATCCGCAGTTCATCGTTGCTCGAAGATGCCCATTATCAGCCCTTTGCAGGTGTCTACAGCACCTATATGATTCCTTACGTGGAAGACAAGTACGTCCATCTGAAACTCCTTAGCGATGCCATCAAGAGCGTGTATGCATCAGTATTCTTCAGCGATTCGAAAGCCTACATGACTGCCACGAGCAATGTCATCGACCAAGAGAAGATGGCCGTCATCCTGCAAGAGGTCGTCGGCACCCAATACGGTGACTATTTCTACCCCAACATATCAGGTGTTGCACGAAGCATCAACTATTACCCCATTGGCGATGAGAAGGCAGAAGAAGGAACCGTGAACCTCGCACTCGGTCTGGGCAAATACATTGTCGATGGAGGCATGAGCCTGCGTGTATGTCCTTCCCACCCACATCAGGTGTTGCAAACCAGCGAGATGGAAATCGCCCTGCGTGAAACCCAGACCTACCTGCTGGCACTCGACACCAAAAATATCAATGATGACTTCAAAGTCGATGACGGATTCAACTTGGTGAAGCTCATGGTGCGCGATGTCGAGAGCAACGGTTCGCTGCAATATATCTGTAGCACCTACGACCCCTACGACCAATGCATCTATGATGGCTTCTACGAAGGTCGCAACCGCAAACTCATCACCTTTGCAGGAGTGCTGCAACAAGGAGTGTTCCCACTACCCGAAATCCTGCAGATGATTCTGCGATTCGGACAGGAAGAGATGCGCCGTCCAGTAGAAATCGAATTCGCCGTGAAGCTCCATCCCAATAAGACTGGTGAGTTCTACCTGTTGCAGATACGTCCGATGGTCGACAACAAGATGATGATTGACGAAGACCTCACCCAGATACCCGATACCGACTGCATCATTCGCAGCCACAATGCCATCGGATGCGGAGTAATCAGCGACCTCCACGACATCGTCTATGTCAAGACCGAAGGCTACTCAGCCTCCAACAACCCACGCATTGCCGACGAAGTGGAGCAGATCAACCGTAAGTTCCTCGACAGCGGACAGTCCTACGTCCTTGTAGGTCCAGGCCGTTGGGGCAGCAACGATTCATGGTTAGGCATCCCTGTGAAGTGGCCACATATCAGTGCAGCTAAGTTGATTGTCGAAGCCGGCCTGAAGGACTATCGTGTGGACCCCAGCCAAGGAACTCACTTCTTCCAGAACCTCACCTCGTTTGGTGTAGGCTACTTCATCGTGAACGACTATATCGGTGATGGCATCTACGACATCAACTATCTCAACACCCTTCCAGCCATCCATGAGACCGACTTCGTGCGTCATGTACGCCTCGAGAACCCCGTCACCATCAAAATCGATGGTTTGAAGAAAGAAGGTGTAGTGATAAAATAGCAAGTTAACAGTTTGGTTAATATTTGGGAGTTATCGCTACGCTCGAAGTTATTGAAGTTATCGCTTCGCGCAAAATGCTACGCTTCAATATTGCTCAAACCTGTTTGGCACTATGTTCAGCTTAATCGCATTTTTCACTTCGTTCGGAGTTATCACTGCGTTCGACAAATGAATGCTAATGTATGCATCCTATGGTTTCGTCGGAGCGAAGAGCGTTGCTCAAGCGGTAACTCCGAGGCCGTAAGGCCGCTAACTTCGTTTTTTCGTATTTATCTGCCTCTCTTTCTCTCCCCCTAGAGGGGGGAGCTAGAGGGGGTCTTGGTCTTTCTTCTGTGTTCCCCTTAAGGGGAAATTTTGTTACCCCTAGGGGCTGCAAAAAAATGTGATTAAGTGAGA
>CADBSN010000291.1 GCA_902797255.1 uncultured Bacteroidales bacterium
ATCATCTGCTAAAGAATCTAACTGACTATCATCTATAAACAATAAACTTTTCACTTTCTCCCCATTTTATTTGGAAGATATTTATTACTGTTGTATATTTGCAGCGTGTTCTTCGGAACACAGACATTTTATTTGCTCATTTGCAACTCGAATCGCGACCTCGAACGTAAAGCGAGCAATTCTATCCTAAATGGTGCTTGCGCTTAAGTGCAGGCATCCCATATTGGATAGAGGGTTGTCGCGAACCTGAGTTGCGTATGGTGATAGCCTGCGCTTTTCTTTTGCATAAAGGTTAGTGTTGGTTGAAGTAATAGCAAATATAATTAACAGCTAAACTATATCAATATGAAAAAACAAATTCTTTTTACAATCCTGATGCTGATATCATTGGTAGCTATGGCAGATGATAGTGGAACATGTGGTGAAAACCTTACTTGGACTTACACAGAAGCTACTAAGATATTAACTATTTCTGGTACGGGGGAAATGACAGATTATCGTTCTTCCGATAATACTCCACCTTGGAATTCATATAGCCAAAAAATCGTAAAGGTTAGTATAGGAAATGGCGTGAAAAGTATTGGTAATTTTGCTTTCGGTTCTTGCTATAACCTTACCTCTGTCACCATCGGAAACAGCGTGACGAGTATTGGTGAGCATGCTTTCTCTAATTGTTATAGATTGAGTAGAATTGATGTATTGGCAACTGAACCACCATATATAACAGGTAGTTATACATTTTATGTTAATGGTAATAATGATGAAATTTATCAATATGTATACGTACATATTCCAAAGGGGACATACGAAGCGTATTCAAGCGCTTATGGTTGGCGTCGCTTTGAAAGATTCAAAGAAGATATGACCATCAATGGTATTCCATATTATGTAAAACTGAATGTGACGGACTCTAACAATGGATATGTAGAACAATATGTCAAAATTGATGAGTCATATACAGTATCTTTCGGAAAGAAGCGTAGAGCCATCAAGAAGGTAGAATTCAATGGAGAGGAAGTAACAGAGCAAATCAAAGACAATACTTATACGACTCCTGTTTTGAAAGAAGACTCAAGAATAAAAATTGAATACGACGAAATAGAAAGTGATATTAATGGTGACGGCGTCGTAGATACTCAAGATGTGCTGGATATCTACAAATACATCCAAGAGCATTAATCCCCCTCACAAAAAACAAACACAAGCGGCGCTGCTCGATGAGTGGCGTAATGAGGATTTCTCTAGTTCCACTAGTCCTAGTAGGCTAACTAGTTCCATTAGTCGAACTAGGCTTACTAGTCGAACCAAAGCCGACTAGGGCCAACAAAAAATGGTAAGTTCATTGATGATTTAGACGCAGAGCAGGAGAACATTTCTCGTAGATGACACCTTCGGTCTTAACTCCTACGGGAAGTGTGATTTGCTCTAACGACGAACAGCCAAAGAATGGTGTTTTAACGATTTGCTCTACACCTTTTGGAATTTGTATTTGCTGCAACAAGGCACAATTGCTGAATGCATAGTTTTCAATACGAGTAATGGAGTTGGGCAACACAAGGCTTTGGAGAGATGTACAATCAATAAACATGCGTTCTCCAACAATACTGTCCTGGCATTGATAATGAGCCCAATAAGTGTTATCTTCGTATCGCGTATAAAATACACCCTGCTGTTGTGCACCGATATGCTCACAAAAACTCTTCCATTGCGTCTCGTTCATCTTTTTGAAATCGTAAGAAAATGTCTGTTTCCGATTGTTTCTAGTCATGGTATAGGTCCAGGTCTTAACAGCAGGATAGACCAAATAAGGGATGCTGTCAGCAACAATGAAAGCATTCGCAAGATCGAGGTGACGTAACGAACCTCCTTGCCAACTGTTAAATTCAGGAGTTAGAACAGCACCTGCCATCTTCCTCAACAAGGCAATATCGCTACTATTGATTGGTCCATTGACGACAAGGGTTGTCAACGATTCCCGTTCCTGTTCACTAAGCAACTCCGCAAGTGTTCCAGCCTGTTCAAGTGTCACTTCGCGCCTCTGTGTCTGTCGTTGAGGCTGTATACCACAAACGATGGATTTGACAGGGAGGAGGTTCACATCATCACGACACGGATAATCGCAGACTCGGATGCGATAATAGCCGTTGAACGCTCCATACCACCCTAAATTAAAGTGTAGGAAGTCGTCATCATAGCCGTCGCAGACGAAAGCATGACGACCATTCCCGACGATACATGGTCGTTGATGATCAAGTTCGCGCCCAATGAGCGATTCCATCTGCTGTTCGTTCAGTTTTTGGTAATAAGTTATCGTGCCCGAATAATTCAGGTTATTGCAAAGCGTCTGCTTTATTCGACCAATAGATGCAGAAGTGGTGTCATTGCTGAAATTGGCATCAATCGCTAATCCAATGTTCGTAAGAATCTCTGAAAGATTGACCAGACTCGGCGATTGGTCGTCAGTCTGATAGCCTGACATATAGGTACTCCATGATGGTGTCAACTGAGCGAAGTCGACCTTATGGATTTCATCGCCGACAGCCTTATAATAGACATGTGACTGCCCTCTCTTTGGCCATTGATAGTAATTGGCTATCATCATTGTTGCCAAAGGCACACATCCCACAACAGCCTTGCTTCCGTTGCGGACTGGAGAAGCACGATTGTATGGCTCTTGTTGCCCCCACTCTATACGTCCCAACAACGGCCCCACATGCTTTTGTTTACGATGATAAAGAAGTTCTTGCTGTGGATGATTTGCGTTCGGTTGTCTCTCCTTCGTCTGCATTTGGTCAATATAGGACCTTGTCATAATCGAAAAAATCTCATGATTATTCCCCATACGGAGTGCTGCCTCTGTACTATAGGCTAATACAGGATGATTCACTACAGGCCACTTCGCTGCACTAGCCACGATACAAAAACAACTGTTAGTGATATCTTCGAATGCAAAGAGGTACTTGTTCGATACAACAAGCGACAGACAAAGAGCATCAATCGACTGACCATGAGCCTGGAGCCAGGTATGAGCAAAAGTCATCTCACGTCCATATTCACGATGAGGTTTCACATATACGGGCTTGGGACGAGACTCTACGATGGAGTCACCTACAGTTACCCTCATTACTGGTAGTTGTAGTGCTCCAGTTTGCGAGGTGTAGAAGGTTGCTTTCGTTATGAGCTGTTTATAGGATGTTGTCTTAACCGTTTCAAAATCATAGTCGCGTAAGAAAAAGCCATTTTCAGAATAAGGTCTTGCGCCACCTTTCCAAGATTTGGCTGTCAACTGATAAGTAATCACAAACGGTTCACCCTGAGAAACAGTATCGGGCGCCAACGTCAGGAAACTATCCTCAGCATCAACAATCCTTGCATGTGCAATGATGCTTAAGAATAACAAAAGTGGTATGATTAGTCCGTACTTCATTCCTTGGTAACGTTTATTCGTAGAATTGATTTGCAAAAGTACAAAAAAAGAATGGAAAATTTTTCTTTTTTTTCATGAAACTTTTTGTAGGGTCAGAGAAACTCCGTAACTTTGCAGCGAAATTGTATTTGAAGTCAGACTATAATGGCAACAATAGAGGTAATATTATATTGTTTGTTTATTGGAGTTCCCGCGATATTTTTTATCTACTGGTTCTATGGTGTCATGCGATATTTGATTATTCCTAACCGAAAAGTTATTTGGAACTTTTTCGCAGGAATTTCACGAGCACTAGTCATCGGTTTGGTAATCACAATTGGACTGGTGATTGCCGCGTTGATTTATCATTACGAGGTTCCCGATGATTGGTATTATGGTACCGATAAAATGGAGATAAAACGAGAATACAATCCCTTTAAAGTGGAATAAACGCCAGATGTCAGACTTTTGCACTCCTTTTTTGGGTTCATCGTGAGCCGATGAAGAGGAACAGCATGGAGAGGAGGACGAGTGCAAGGTCGAAGAGCTTGGCACGCAGGTTCTTCTCATGGAAGAGCATCGCACCAAAGAGGAAAGAGACCACTACACTACCCCGTCGAATCATACTGACAATGCTGATCATTGCTTCGTCCTGACTAAGTGCATAGAAATAGACGAAATCAGCTGCAGAAAGGAATACCGATATCAGAATGATGCACCAATCCCAATGGAACGGGGTTGTCTTCTTGCGATGAGGAAACCACAAGACGAGCAACATGATAAGCATCATGAAGAACTGATAAATGTTGTACCACGACTGAACAGCCATTTTGTCGAGTCCCACACCTGTGGGTACTGGAGCCATGAGGTAACGATCGTAGAGTCCACTTATCGCTCCAAACACATTAGCGAGGACAACAAGGGCAATCCATTTATTGTGCTTGAAATCGATTCCCTCTTTCTTCCCACTACGACTCATCAGATAAAACGAGATGATGGCAATCGTAACTCCCACCCATTGCCAGAGATTGAGGTGTTCACCAAGGAACGTGAGCGCACCAATGAGTACCATCACAGGACGTGTAGCATTGATGGGTCCCACAATGGTGATGGGCAGGTTCTTCATTCCGAAATAGCCACAGAGCCACGAGCAGAGTACGATAACGGACTTCAGCAAGATGTAACGATGTTCAGCCCATCCGTAGCTGTGGGTGAAGAACAAACTATCCTCTGTGAGCCACCCCTGGGCCGACGAGATGATGAACGGGAGGAAAATCAAACTGGAGAAGAGGGTGTTGAGCAACAGCACAGGTATCACCGCATTTGCATGCAATGATTTCTTCTTGAACACATCGTAGAATCCCAGCAAGACGGCTGAGAGAAAGGCTAACAATAACCACATCATAGCAGTATCTTCCATTCCATATTGAGCACCCAGCGATTGGAAAACCAGTCAGAGAAGGTGTGGTTGTAATCAACCCCAACCCCCATAATGTACGAACGGTTCTGCAAAAAGTTCATGTGCATACCGCCTCCCACCTCTGGGCGCAACTCTCGATTCAATTTTAACAACTTATTATCTATATAACGTCCACCTCCATAGACACGTAGGGCCATTCGATACGAAGCATTGAGCAATAAGGAGCAGACCACACCAGCATTAAGGTGATAGATGTCGAGATTGTCGGCATCTCCATCACGCATAATACTACAGGTAGACATCCTCGCCATCGCTTCCAGCCCCCATGTAGAGTCAAAGAAACGACTGAACTCCATTCCTGTCGTGAAGGTGGTAGTGCTTCGAACCTTGTCTTCACGTCCTGCCTCCAATC
>CADBSN010000292.1 GCA_902797255.1 uncultured Bacteroidales bacterium
ACGTTGGTTCGCGCAAAGGTGAACGGGTCTTTGATACTACGGTCGACATGACTCTCTGCAGCCAGATGGATGATACCATCTACCTTCTCATCTTGCATCAACTGGTAGAAGACTTCAAAATCGCAGATGTCCATCTTCACAAACTTGTAGTTGGGACGGTCCTCTATGTCCTTCAAATTGGCAAGATTGCCAGCATAGGTCAATTTGTCGAGGTTAATGATGTTGTACTCTGGGTACTTGTTCACAAACAGGCGCACTACGTGGCTTCCAATAAAGCCAGCTCCGCCGGTAATTACAATATTCTTCATATACTTTTGATATTATTTATACATTTTTTCAATGAATCTGTCCAGTAGGGCACAGAGATGCCGAACGTTTCTTTTATTTTTGTTTTATCTAACACTGAATAGGATGGGCGAGTGACAGGTGAGGGGAACTCATTGCTGTGACAAGGTTGGATGTCACATTTGTTTTGTCCGCTATACTCTGCTATCATCTTCGTAAAATCATACCATGAGCAGACTCCTTCGTTGCTGAAATGGTAGATGCCCGTCTTCGAGTAATTGACAATAGACAATTGAGAATTGAGAATTTCTTTCTTGTAGTCTTCGAGGATGGTTGCTATTGCTTTCGCTAAATCGAGGGCGTAGGTTGGTGTGCCGGCTTGGTCGAAGACGACCTTGAGCTGTGGTTTGGTAGCCGTGAGGTTGAGCATTGTCTTCACGAAGTTCTTCCCAAACTCGCTGTAGAGCCAAGCGGTACGCATGATGACATATTCGCAGCCTGAATTGATGATGTTTTGCTCGCCATGCAATTTTGTCAGACCATACACACCTGTCGGGGTTCCTTGCTGGTCTTCACGACAAGGTGTATTGTAGGGATCACCTCCAAACACATAGTCGGTACTGATATGAACGAGTAGTCCACCTACTTCTTTCATCGCAAGCGCTAGATTCTCAGGTGCTTGAGCATTCAGACGCTCACATAGTTCCTGGTCGGTCTCTGCTTTGTCCACATTTGTATAGGCTGCGCAGTTCACAATGACTTTTATGTCGTTCTCTGCAACTATCTTGCGGATATCTTCACGATTGGTGATGTCGAGGAGATAGGTTTTCTGCCCTTCTGCCTCCACAACGTCGGTAAATATGTATTTGTCTGTTGAGCCTTTGCTTACAATCCGCATCTCATTGCCGAGTTGGCCGTTTGCTCCTGTTACTAATATATTCACTTTGACAATAGAATGTTTAAAGTTGAAAAAACAATTAATAGAGAGGTGCATCGATAGAGAACGGACTCTCGAAGTCTGTCAACAGAGCGTGTTTCATGTCTTTCTCGCTCAAGATGGCTTTGTCGGTTGGAATTCTCCAATCGATATTCAGAGAGTCATCGAGTATGCTAATACCCCCATCTACTTCTGGATGATAGAACTCGTCACATTTGTATTGGAAGACTGCGGTCTCGCTCAGTACCGCAAACCCATGGGCAAATCCACGTGAGATGAAGAACTGACGATGATTTTCTTCTGTCAGTTCTACTGCTACATGTTGCCCGTATGTTGGTGATCCTTTGCGGATGTCGACCGCTACATCAAGTACAGCTCCCTTCACACAACGAACGATCTTACTCTGTGTGAATGGTGGTGCCTGGAAATGCAGCCCACGCATCACTCCATAGTTGCTCATGCTTTCGTTGTCCTGTACAAACACGATAGGTTTGCCTATCATGGGGATAGCCACCTTTTCATCAAACTCACGTTGCGAGAAGCTTTCAAAGAAATAGCCTCTATTATCACCAAATACTTTTGGCTCTATGATATAAGCTCCTTCTATTTGTGTCTTGATTACATTCATCTTTTATTCTAAATTAGCCTGTCCGGTCTCCTTAACTTCTTCTATCACTTTCAGCAGATACTGGCCGTATTGGTTCTTGAGCATGGGTTTGGCCAACTCACGCATTCGATCTGCTGTTATCCATCCTTGACGGTAAGCTATTCCTTCGAGACATGCAATCTTTAAACCTTGGCGTTTCTCAAGCACTTCGATATACGTACTTGCTTCGCTCAGGGAGTCGTGGGTACCCGTATCCAACCAAGCAAATCCACGTCCGAGGGTCTGAACCTTCAACTCTCCGTCGTTCAGGAACCACTGATTCACGGTTGTAATCTCATACTCCCCACGTGCTGAAGGTTTGATGTTCTTTGCTACATCAACTACTTTGTTTGGATAGAAATAAAGTCCTACGACTGCATAGTTGCTCTTTGGTTGTTCAGGCTTTTCTTCGATACTCAGACAGTTGCCGTCCTTGTCGAACTCTGCTACACCGTAACGCTCTGGATCATTCACCCAATAGCCGAATACGGTAGCTTTCTTATCTTCCTCAGCTGTACGTACAGCCTCTTTTAGCAAGGTCGTGAATCCTGGTCCTTGGAAGATATTATCGCCCAGCACTAGACAGGCACTATCGTTGCCAATGAAATCTGCACCTATCGTGAATGCTTGAGCCAATCCGTCGGGTGAAGGTTGCTCTGCATAGGTGAAATGCACACCGTAATCGCTCCCGTCACCTAGCAGACGTTTGAATCCTGGTAGGTCGAACGGAGTAGAGATAATCAATATGTCGCGTATACCGGCTAACATCAGCACGCTGATAGGGTAGTACACCATAGGTTTGTCATAAATGGGCATCAACTGCTTGCTGATTCCTTTGGTGATAGGGTAGAGACGTGTGCCCGAACCACCTGCTAATACGATTCCTTTCATTTCACGAAGATCTTATAGTTCTTGATGCTTCCAGGTGCTCCTTGTTCAGCACGTGGAAGATACTCAATTCCTGTAATAGTCTGCTCACCTCCAAGGTCGATAACCAACAGATGTGGGAATCCATTCCCCTTGATGGTCTTCCAATATGTAGACTCCTGTAGGTCATATACTTTATCACCTGTGTGGTTGCCGTTCTCGTCTTCTGAATCTGCATATTTGGTTGTCCAAGGTTCACGACTGATGCGTTTACCATCTGCACCAAGAGCATAGATCTCTGCTACAGCAACTACATCGTCACCACTTTGGGTCGAAGATGCCTCGATACACAGCAGACGACCTTTCTTCTGTCCTGCGAACTTGACGGTCTGCCATCCGTTTCCGCTCTTAAATTGACTCTGAGCCGCAGGGGTGTCGCTATTAAGGTCGGGCTTGTCTCCGATGTTGTTGTGCTTGTTGCTCTTCTCCAGCTGCAGTTTGTTCAGTTCTGGTTCAGCCTGTCCCCAAACGACAGCCTCACGAGGACCAACCACATCGAGAACGATGATTTCGTTCTTTCCTTTCTTCAACCAGCAACCAGGTACGTAGAGTGTTTGCTGAGGACCTATCGACCAGATGCGTCCCATTGCATGACCGTTCACATACACTTGTCCCTTACCCCAAGTCTCAAAGTTTAGGAATGTGTCGCCCACCTTCGAGAGGTTGAAGTAGCCGCGATAGTAGCCACGTCCTTCCCACATGTGGTTAGTGACTTTGGGCGCAGAAAGAGCCTTAACGGCGGTCTCATAGTCATCAGGAATGGTGCTGTAGTTCCATTGTATTGGTTTCATTGTCATTTCGTAGTCAGGAGTTGGGGATACAAGGCCAAAAGTGATGTCGGCTGTAATCGTAACATCGTTCACAATTCCTTTGAAGTCCTTGATGGCTCGTCCAAAGTTGATGCGACCCATCCCTTCCACGAGAATAGTGAGTGCATCGCCTCGCTTGACAGGAGGTAACGTGAGTGACTTCTCGTTCTTCACACGGTCAATCTTTCCGATATACTTGCTACCAATGAAGACTTGCGCATAGTCGTGAGCATCAATTGTGAGTTGGCTCTGGGTAGGAATGTCTGGTAGCATTGTTGCATAAAGCATTGTGCCCCAACCCATATCCATTTCCTCGAATGTCTTGAGCGCACCCTCGTCCTGTTTGTCAATACCTGCGGAGATCGGTGCGAATTCTGTAAGTTCAAACTTCGGTACGGTGATAATCGGCATCGGAGCTTTTGGAACCGATGGTAGTTTCTTGTCTGAATACTTCTCCATCATCTTGCGGAGTTCCCAGAACTTAGGTGTCGCAAGACCGTATTCGTTGATAGGGGCATCGTAGTCGTAGCTCGTCACATCGGGTGCAAAACCTGGTGAATTGGCTCCAGCCCAATGCCCGAACGAAGTACCTCCGTGAGTCATATAGAGTGAAAAACTGATACCTTTCGAGAGCATCTCATCCATACCGTCCACCATATCTTTGGCAGGACGGGTTTCATGACGTGCTCCCCACTTGTCGAACCAACCGCTCCAGAACTCAGAACACATCTTTGGTGCATCAGGACGCAGTTCACCCAAACGGCGGAACTGGTCGTTGATGTTGGCTCCCGTTCCGAAATTCATCGTCCATACGAGGTCGTCCAAACCATTCTGCTCGAAGTTACTGCTCCAGTCACACTGGAAGAGTGCCATCTGGTTTCCATAGATGGAGCGCAGGCAATCGCGGATTTCTGAGACGTAAGGCTTGTCTGTTCCATACGACCCATATTCGTTCTCTACCTGAATCATGATGATAGGACCTCCGTTCTGAATCGTGAGGGGCTTGAGTTGGTCACCTACCTTCTCTTCAAATATCTTCACGCGTTCCATGAAGTAAGGATCGCGTTCACGGAGTTTGATGTCCTTCTTCTTCAGCAACCACCAAGGCAGTCCACCCATCTCCCATTCAGCACAAACGTATGGCCCGGGACGTACGATGACATACATTCCGTTTTTTTGAGCCAATCGGCAGAACTCGGCTACATCGCTGTTGCCTGTGAAGTCGAACTGTCCCTCCTGCTGCTCATGAATGTTCCAGAAGATGTAGATACATACGGTGTTCATACCCAATGCCTTACACATCTGAATACGGTGTTCCCAGTATGAACGGGGAATACGCGGATAATGTACTTCTGCCGCTTTTACGATGAACGGCTTACCGTTGAGCAGGAATGTTCCTTTTCCAGTCTCAAATGTTCCTTTTTGTGCCCAGGCAACACAAGTGGTGATTGCCAAGACGATTGTCAATAATAGTTTTCTCATGATTCGTTGTTAGTTAGTTTTTCGACTACAAAGCTACAATAAAGTTTTGACATGACAAAATGAAAGTACAAAAAAAGCACATGACAATGTGTCATGTGCCGTTGAAACAGTCCGAAAGGACTTTATTTGTCCTATTCTAAACTTTAAATATATAGCATAGCTATGTAATAGACGATAAATAAAATTGCCAACACGTAGAGCGTGATATTGAGTTTTTTGAACTTACCTGCAATCAGATTTAAGAATACGTAGATAATCAGTCCTATCATGATACCGTCGCTGATGCTGTATGCAAGTGGCATGAGCAACATGGTGAAGAATGCGGGAATCGCCTCAGTAAACTCTTTCCAATCGATTTCGCACACTGGTGTACACATCATCACACCCACGATGGCGAGCACAGGTCCTGTAGCAGCTGATGGAACAGCAAGGAATATGGGCGAGAAGAACAATGTCAGGATGAAGCAGGCAGCGATGGTGAATGCGGTGAGACCCGTACGTCCTCCTACTGCTACACCTGCCGAACTCTCTATGTAGGTTGTGGTTGTGTTGGTTCCGAAACATGCGCCTGCTGTTGTGGCAATCGCGTCTGCCATGAAGATCTTCGACAACCCGTCCACCTTTCCTTCTTTGTCAATCATACCCGCTTTTACACTTACTCCCACAACGGTTCCCATCGTGTCGAACATATCCATAAAAAGGAAGGTAAACACTACGATGAGCATATCAAATGTGAACACATCTTTCCAATTGAACTGCCAGCAGATAGGGTCGATTGAAGGAGGTAGGTTGGCAAATCCATCCATGTGAGTGATTCCCATTGGGATACCGATAAGGGTTGTAATCAAGATGCCAATCAGCAATCCGCCTTTCACCTTTCTCACTACAAGAGCGCTTGTGACGAGCAATCCGATGATAGCCAAAATGACTTTAGGGTCGTTGAACTTTCCCAACGTAACTGATGTAGTTTCATTGGGAACTACGATGTCGGAATTTTGTAAACCTATGAAAGCGATATATAGTCCGATACCAACTCCGATTGCTTGTTTCAGTCCCAGAGGAAATGCATTCACGATGTATTCACGCATATTCGATGCTGAGAGGATGATGAAAATAATACCCTCAATGAGAATGGCTGTAAGGGCAAACTGCCATGAATATCCCATTCCGATACAGACATTGTAAACAAAGAAGGCATTTAATCCCATACCAGGAGCTAATCCGAATGGTTTCTTGGCATAGAACGCCATAATCAGGGTGCCTACGATGGCCGCAAGTGCTGTGGCTGTGAATACTGCATCTGTTGGCATTCCAAACTCTTCGCCAAGGATGTTACCCAAGTCGGCAAACATGCTAGGATTTACAACAAGGATATAAGCCATAGTCAGAAATGTGGTAACACCTGCTATGATTTCTGTCTTCACGTTGTGCTTTGAAGGGTCAAATCCGAATAAAGTGGTCAGTAGATTCATCTTCTTTTTTCCGATTTAAAAATTCCACTTAACACCCAAACAAGGATTGCATTTGAACCCGTCATAAGTGCCAAAGTCACTTGAAAGCTCCACCTCACCACCAATATTGAGGTTTTCGCATCCGAAGTGGCGACCGATGTTGTACCATATTTGTGGTTCCGAGATAAACGTAGTCGACTTCGAAAGCCATGCCCCGTTATCCTTGAGTGCTGCATGATCTTGCCACCAGAAATCAGCAAATCCTGAGAACGACAGACCTTGAACGCCAAACAAATCATTCATGCCCCAAACAACGGTAAACTGCATAGGAACGTCACTCTTTGCCTTTGCGATGGTCTTGTAAAGTGCTTGTAGCGTTAGGGTGTTCTTGAAGTCAGCCGAATGCATGAAATAGTTCACACCAAACAACCATGAATTGTTTACATAATATCCGTCATAAACACCTCCGTTATACTCTACATGCAGGCTAAGCGGAGAAAACTTGGTGTTCTGCCAGAAGTTGAGCCCACGGGCAATCTCAAAATAAGTACCACATGGTGCTTCATTACCAGCATTAATCGAAGGATATCCATCCTTGCTCTTTGTGCGAAAATCATGGTCGATAAAGAAAAATGTATCACCCCACTTGTCTGCTTTGAACATTTCGAATGTGGTTGTAATCTGCTTTCGGTCTTTGCCGAAATCGTAGAATATTTGAAGATTGGTCTGAGCCATTGCTCCCAAGGTCATCCAAGATGCAACAGCCAACGCGATAATCTTTTTCATTTGTTATGTTGATTAATAGTGTGAATAAACCATATATTCTTTTGCAAAATTACGAATAATTTTACGAACTTGTATCTTTTGGCTCGTTTTTTTTTAACGAAAGGAAGTTTTTAAGATTTTTTATATTGATTATGAAGAATGATATAGCAGATTTGTTGCCCATGGTGACTGCAAATCTTGCTCATAAATGAGCTCCAAATCAAGATGCTGACGAAGGATATGTTGTAGGGATTTATTCCCTTGCAACACCTATTTTTATTTTATGTGAAAAAAAATGACTATTTGCAAAATAAAAGTGAAGTATTTACGTTATATAGTTAAAAAGCAGATAATTCACTAATCCCATTACAGCCTATGAGAGATTTTACACAAGACATTGATTTTGACTCTTTACAACTTGACGGAATAGCTCCGATGCATGCCAGCGAGGAAACACTGGGGTTCATTCGTTTGTTCGCACAAACGTACCAATCTCAGTTTTAGGACTTTAAAAAGGCAAAAGAGGCTTTGCCGTTATTAATAGGGAGTCAGTTGGAACGTTCACAGTTACTGAAGTCGTTAGCGTCGAATCCCGATGTGCGAAGATTGGCGGAGGCGATAGCAAAACGAAAATCAAATGTTGTGGTAGATGGACTGAAGGGTTCATCTGCTGCTTTGTATTTTGCTGCTCTGCTTAATCGTGTCTTGGTGCGTGATGAAGGATTCGGAAATCCTTATCTGTTTGTGATGGACGATCAGGAAGATGCGGGTTATTTCTATCACGACTTGACACAGATGCTTGGTGATAAGGATATCGTGTTTTTCCCTTCCTCATATCGTAGGGCTATTAAATACAATCAGAAGGATGATGCGAACGAGTTACTGAGAACAAATACGTTGACAGCTATTCTCAACTTTCCCCATTCAGGGGGAGCGGGGAGGGGGTCTATTCTTATTGTCACCTATCCTGATGCTTTAGCAGAGAGGGTAGTGTCGCGTCAGAATGTCGAACAGCATTCGATTGTGTTGTCAAAAGGCGGTACAATGGATGTGACAGAGTTGGAAACCCGTTTGTTTGACTTGGGATTCAGCCGTATGGATTATGTCTACGAACCCGGTCAGTTTGCCATACGTGGCAGCATTATAGATGTTTTCTCGTTCAGTAATGAAGACCCCTATCGTATAGACTTCTTTGGTGATGAAGTAGACAGCATACGAACGTTCGATATCACCAGTCAACTTTCTGGTGAGAAACAGGATTCTGTGACCATCGTGCCAGACCTTCTGGAGACTTCGTGTCAGTATATTTCCTTGCTTTCGTTTTTGCCGGATAATACCTTGGTTGTGTGTCGTAGCCTTCAATTTGTGGCAGAAAAGATTGATGAAATCTGCAAGGCTGGTCGCTCACGTCAGGCTGAGATAGAGGCTGACGCAACCACCAAAGACTCTCTGGTGCCTGACGGCCTTCTGTCTTCGAAGATAGAGTTCGAACGTGATGTGGCACCCTTACGTAAGATTATCATCGATAGTAGTATTGTCGATGAGACAAAAGACAGTAAAAGCCTTCATGTTGGTTTTAACACAAGTACACAGCCGTTGTTCCATAAGAATTTCGAATTGGTGACAAACGAGTTTGAACGACTCATCAATGAAGGCTACACCATCAATATTTTTGCAGATAACGAAAAACAGATACGGCGTCTGGAGGATATCTTCGATGCGAATCGGAAAGGTAACACGCTCATTACTTTCACACCTGTACCCACAGCCATTCATGAGGGTTTCGTTGATCATACTGTGAAGCAATGTTACTTTACGGATCATCAGTTGTTCGACCGTTATCATAAGTATAGCCTGAAGAGCGACAAGGCTCGTCGTGGGAAGGTAGCTCTGACCTTGAAGGAGATACAGCAGTTTGAAGTGGGCGATTATGTGGTGCATATCGATCATGGTGTGGGAAAGTTCGGCGGATTGGTGCGTGTGCCTACTAACGGACAGATGCAGGAGATGATCAAGATTCTCTACCAGAACGATGATATTGTGTATGTGTCTATCCATGCTCTGAACAAAGTGTCAAAATACAAAGGCAAGGATGGGGAGCCTCCTCGGCTCAACCGTTTGGGTACTGGAGCCTGGGAGCGGATGAAGGAACGTGTGAAGAAGAAGGTGAAGGATATCGCACGCGATCTGATCCGACTCTATTCGCAACGAATGCAGGAAGATGGGTTTGCTTTCAGTCCCGACAGCTATATGCAACATGAGTTGGAGGCCAGTTTCATCTACGAAGATACTCCAGATCAATTGAAGGCAACTCAGGATGTGAAGACGGATATGGAACGTCGTCAGCCTATGGACCGTTTGGTTTGTGGTGATGTAGGATTCGGGAAGACCGAGGTGGCCATCCGTGCAGCTTTCAAGGCTGCCGCTGATAGCAAGCAGGTAGCTGTGTTGGTGCCTACGACGATTTTGGCCTATCAGCATTATCAGACTTTCAGCGAACGATTGAAGGACTTCCCTGTAAGGGTCGAATACATCAGCAGGGCTCGAAGTGCCAAACAAATCAAGGAGGTGCTTGAGGATTTGAAGGATGGAAAGGTCGATATAATCATCGGTACTCACAAACTCATCAGTAAGGATGTGAAGTTCAAAGACTTGGGATTGTTGGTTATAGACGAAGAACAAAAGTTCGGCGTATCGGTCAAAGAGAAGTTGCGTCAGATGAAAATCAATGTGGATACGCTTACGATGACTGCTACACCTATCCCACGAACCCTGCAGTTCTCATTGATGGGAGCAAGAGATTTGAGTGTCATACAGACTCCTCCCCCAAACCGATATCCAATACAGACAGAGATTCATACGTTCTCACCTGAGATTATCGCTGAGGCCATCAACTTTGAGATGAGTCGTAACGGTCAGGTGTTCTTCGTGAATAACAAGATAAGCAATTTGGAAGAACTCAAGGCTTTGATTGTGAAGCATGTACCGGATGCCAGAGTGTGTATCGGACATGGACGCATGAATCCGCAGGAGTTGGAAGAGGTGGTGTTTGACTTTATGAATTACGATTACGACGTAATGCTCTCGACAACAATCGTCGAAAATGGAATAGATATACCGAATGCGAACACCATTATCATTAATAGCGCACATAATTATGGGTTGAGCGACCTACATCAAATGCGAGGTCGGGTGGGGCGAAGCAACAAGAAGGCATTCTGCTATTTGCTGGCTCCTCCTTTAGCTGCATTGAATGATGACTCAAGGCGAAGGCTTCAGGCTTTGGAGAACTTCTCCGGATTAGGGTCAGGTATGCAGATTGCTTTGCAGGATCTCGACATCCGTGGTGCAGGAAATCTGCTGGGAGCAGAACAGAGCGGATTTATCGCAGACTTGGGGTACGAGGCTTATCAGAAAGTCTTGGCTGAAGCGATGGAGGAACTCAAACATGAGATGAGTCAGCGACCTGCATCCGATGCTCAGGGCGATACGGAGTCCGTTTATGTCAATGTGCCGTTCGTGACTGAAACCTCTGTCGAGTCTGACCTTGTGGCTCACTTCCCTGAAACGTTTGTTCCGAGCAGCGGGGAACGTATCACGCTCTACAGAGAACTCGACTCCATCACTTCTTACGAACAGCTTGAAGCCTACAAGCAGCGTCTCATCGACCGCTTTGGACAAATCCCAGAAGAGGGTGAGGAGCTGCTCAAGGTGATGCCGCTCAAGTGGCTGGCTGCTGCGATAGGGGTTGAGAAAGTCACCTTGAAGAGCGGAAATATGATTCTGTATCTTGTGGGTGATTTTGCCAGCCGCTATTACGAGAGCGAGGAGTTCTCCAGAATGATTGATTACGCTTCATACCATCCAAGAAACACCAAGATGCGCGAACACGACGGACGGCGTTCGCTTTGGATCAAAGGGGTGACTTCTGTCAGTCAGGCTGTCACAATTCTCCAAGAAATCAATAAAAACTGTTAGGAAAGCAAAAACTTTATAAAATAAATCGCAATTTATTTTGTAATTTGCTTACTTTGTGCTATCTTTGCAGTTCATAGATTAATATCTGGTTGAATATGAATGCAAGTGATAGCATCGTTATTATTCCTACGTATAACGAAAAAGAGAATATTGAAAATATTCTCCGCGCCATTTTTGAGTTGAAGAAATGCTTTCATGTTTTGGTGGTTGATGACGGTTCACCTGACGGGACTGCGGGAATTGTCAAGCGACTGATGAGCAAAGAATTCAACGACCGTTTGTTTATCCTCGAACGTTCTGGCAAGTTAGGGCTGGGAACAGCTTATATTGCAGGTTTCAAGTGGAGCATCGAACGCAAGTACGATTACATATTCGAGATGGATGCCGACTTTTCGCATGCGCCGACCGACCTGCCGCGTCTCTACGAAGCCTGTGCTGAGGATGGGTACGATCTGGCTATCGGCTCGCGTTATATCTCTGGTGTGAACGTGGTGAACTGGCCTATGGGGCGTGTGTTGATGTCGTATTTTGCCTCTATGTATGTGCGATTCGTCACCGGTTTTGAGATTCACGACACGACTGCAGGATTCAAGTGTTACAAGCGTCGTGTGCTTGAAACCATCGACCTCGATGCCATTCGCTTCAAAGGCTATGGTTTCCAGATTGAGATGAAATACACCACTTATAAATGCGGTTTCAAAATCAAGGAAGTGCCCGTGGTCTTTGTCAACCGCGTGGAAGGTGTGTCGAAAATGAGCAGTGGCATCTTTGGAGAAGCCTTTTTCGGTGTGATGAGACTAAGATGGGACGGGTGGTTCAGGAAATACCCAAAAGCTGTCGAAACTAAAAAGTAAGCCATGAAGACAATCATTCGCAACGCAACAATCGTCAACGAAGGACGCAAATTCGTGGGTTCTGTCGTCATTGAAGATGAGATGATTCAGCAAGTGCTGGAGGGGGATGATTCCTCTCAAGCCTACGATGTGGACATTGATGCGACAGGGCTGTATCTCTTCCCAGGTGTCATCGATGACCACGTGCATTTCCGTGAACCAGGACTGACCCACAAGGCAGACATAGCCAGTGAAAGCCGTACTGCTGCGGCTGGAGGAGTCACGTCCTACATGGAGATGCCTAATACCCTTCCACCAACCACCAACATAGAACTGCTGGAAGAGAAATACCATATTGCCGCCCGAAACAGCCGCGTCAACTACTCCTTCTACTTCGGAGCCACCAACGACAATGTGAACACCCTCCAACAACTCGACCCTCAACGCATTCCAGGCGTAAAGGTCTTCATGGGCAGCAGCACGGGCAATATGCTTGTGGACCGCAAGGAGGCTCTGCATCGCATCTTTGCTTCGTCGCCCCTATTGATTATGGCACATTGTGAAGACACGAGCATCATCAATGCCAACATCCGAGCCTTCAAAAAACGATACAAAGGGCAGAACGACTTCCCCGTACGTTACCATTCACGCATCCGCAGCGTGGAGGCTTGTTATGAGTCTTCCTCGCTCGCTGTGCAAATGGCAAAGGAAACGGGGGCACGTCTGCACATCGCTCATATTTCTACAGCCAAGGAGCTGGAACTCTTTGAGTCTAAGCCC
>CADBSN010000293.1 GCA_902797255.1 uncultured Bacteroidales bacterium
AAGAGCGTTCCCTTGTTGGCAATGCCGAAATAACCTTCACTTTCGCCGATTGCACCCGTAAATGAGCCCTTTTCATGACCGAATAGTTCACTGTCGATGGTACCTTCTGGGATGGAACCGCAGTTGATGGCGAAATATTTTTGATGCTTACGGGCAGATTTGTCGTGGATGATGCGTGGAACCACTTCCTTTCCCACACCCGATTCTCCCAAAATCAGTACACTGAGGTCAGTAGGTGCTACCTGAACTGCGATGTCGAGAGCACGGTTCAATTCTGGCGCATTGCCTACGATTCCGTAACGCTGCTTGATGGCTTGAAGATTCGATTCGTTCATAATACATGATGATGGCTAAGGGCTTTTACACCTTTCGCTTTTAAATTAGCTGACAAAATTACATAATTTATTTCAAAAATCATGCCAAATTTGCCAAAAAGTGAGGAAACGACCCGAAAAAACTAGGAAATAGCCCTTATATGTAAGGATTGTAGCGTCGTTCGTATTCTATTGTGGTGGAAGGACCATGTCCTGTAAAGACTTGTGTGGTGTCGGGTAGGGTGAAGAGGACTTCTTGGATAGAGTGGATGATGGTATCTGTGTCTCCTCCTGGGAGGTCGGTACGTCCTACGGAACCTTGGAAAAGGGTGTCGCCGGCCCACAGCAGTTCTTCTTCAGGGCAATAGAAACAGAGGCCACCTGGGGTGTGACCTGGGGTTTTGAGAATCGTGAACGTGTGGGTGCCGAAATGAATCGATGTCTGGCCACTAATGTCGTGTACTGGTGGCTGTGCGGGGATGCTTGAAGGGTCGAGGTCGAAAGCGTTCATGTAGAGACGTAGTTGCTCGTATTGCCGCTGGTCAGCCATACTGCCTTCGATGTTGAGCTGGTAGTCACGAAAAACGAATCCACAACCCATGATGTGGTCGAAATGAAGGTGGGTACAGAGCATGTGGACAAGTTTGAGTTGCTTACTCTCGATATAGTTCTTGATGGCTGTCCACTCTGTCTCTGCCATACATCCTGGATCGATGATGCAGGCTTCACGGGTATCGTCGCTGACGACGTAACAGTTGACCATCAGCGGATTTACTTGAAAGGTTTTGATGTTTAGCATATTACGTGTACCACTTTCTTTGTTTCGAAATATTCTTCTTCAAAGTATTGTGAGAGGTCCCATGTGGTGCAGATGTTACGCATGGAGGCCATCTCGCCTGCAAGTTCACCGCCTTTCAGCGCAATGATGCCATTGGGTAGGGAGTTACGTTGATTCTTATCTATGGTCTTGCGAACACATTTTAAGAGTTCTGCGAGCGACATCACAGCTCGTGTCACGACGAAATCGTATTTATCCTTTATATCTTCGCCTCGCGCATGACTGAACGCTACATTCTTCAGCCCGATAGCTGTAGCAACTTCCTGTGCTACGCGTACTTTCTTCCCAATGGAATCGACCAAGTGGAAGTGTACTTCTGGGAATAAAATGGCCAAAGGGATGCCAGGGAATCCGCCTCCGCAGCCAAGATCCATTATACAGGTTCCTGGACGGAACGTGATGACCTTTGCGATACCGAGTGAGTGCAACACATGGTGCTCGTACAGATTCTCAATATCTTTCCTGGAGATGACATTGATTTTCGAATTCCAGTCAGTATACAAGTCGTATAACTGGGCAAATTGTGTGGTTTGCTCAGTAGTTAGGTTGGGGAAATATTTCGTGATGATATCCATATTAACTTTCTCTTTTCCCATTAAATCCAAGCGCCTCTATTGCTGCAATAATATCTTCATCGGAAGCTGTGCCTTCAATTGTTGCCGTCTCAGAAGAAAGGTCTACGATGACGTTTTCGATACCTTCTACTTTACGGATGGCATTCTCTGCATTCTTTGCACAGTGTGAACAATTCATACCTTTGATGGTAAAGTAGCGGATACCTTCTGCATTCTCATCGTGCTCACATCTACAGCTGTCTCCCTCGTGACAATGACAGTGTTTGTGACCTCTAAGGTGGTCGATAAGTGCATAGAGTAGCAGTAGACCTAGCAAGATGGTGCAACCGATGTTGAACCACTCAACATGATTGTCGCAACATTCAGCAGCTTTTGCAAGGGTAGGGGTGAACCACTTTGAAGGGAGCAGATAGTCGATACCCAATCCGAATCCGATCGCACCTAAGGAAATAGCGATGAGGTAGATGATGAGGGTTTTGCGTCCCAACACCTTATTAATAACAAGAATAGATGCCGCATTGGCGGCAGGTCCTGCCATGAGAAGCACAAGAGCGGCTCCTGGTGTCAATCCCTTCATCATCAGTGCTACGGCAATAGGAATAGAACCTGTAGCACATACATACATGGGAATGGAGATGCAGAGAACGAGCAAGATACTCATGATGGAATTGCCTGCAAAGACCGCGAAGAACGACTGAGGTACGAACGTGGTGATGAGGCCTGCAACGATGAGACCAATCACCAACCATTTCCCGATATCGCCCATCATCTCTATAAAACCATATCGCAGGGCTTCGACGATGCGTTCGAGAAATGTATGATGCTTTTCGCTAAAAACGCGCTGAGGGGTGTGCTCCACCGTTGTTGCTGCTTCTTTGTTGAACAGGTTGACTGCATGTCCCCCGATAATCGCTGTACAGAAGGCAACGATGGGACGTATGATGGCAAAGGGAAGTCCCAGCAGGGAATAGGTGGCGAAGATGGAATCGACACCTGTCTGTGGGGTAGCAATGAGAAACGAGACCGTTGCTCCCTTCGATGCATCCTCTTTTCGCATAGACATCGCAGTTGGGATGACGCCACACGAACATAAGGGGAGCGGCACTCCAAATAGGGCAGCATAGATAACCGACTTGAGTGAGTTTCCCGCCATATAGTGGGTGTAGAGGCGGTTGGGAATGAACGCATGCATCAGTCCTGCAAGGAGGAAACCCAACAGCAGGAAGGGTGACATCTCGTTGATTAAATCGAAAATCTCTTGCATAGGCTATGATTGCTGTGACAGGACGAGCGACGTAATTCGACCTTCACTGTTGATCTTCGCCATTCCTGCAAAAGTGTGTTGAGTGGTCTTCTCGCCCTGATGCACGATTTCCGTCAGGACGAAATGGCCTGAATAGGAAGGAGTGTGGTTGTCTACTTCCTTATCGATGATTAGATTCTTGATTTGGAAACTGATATCCCTGCTACTATCCGAATGGATACTGTACATGTATTTTTCGATATCTGTAGGTGTTACATCACTTTTGCCCATATACGATGTGACCACATCCGCTACCGTACTTCTTAGCAGTTCCTTGTTCTGTTTGGCCAAAGCTACGAAGTGGTTGTTGATAATGAGTCCAGCGTCTGTCACTTCGTGTTCCGATACCGCTCCGTTATCAATCTTTTCCATTCGTTGTTTGGCTTCTTGGGCGTACATACCATCGGAATAGCTGTCGAGATAGTGCTGGTAGGCCTGATAGGTGTCTTCGTCAGCTGCTTCGAGATAGGTAAGCGAGTCGAGTTTTCTGTTCGCATCGTTGCGGAAAAAACTGTTGCTATGGTTGCGTATGAAGTCCTCCATATCTTCCAATGCATCCGTAAAGCGTACGGCTGCCCAGTCTTTCTTTTCTGCCTCGACTTTATCTTTCAACACTCTTACCTGATCTGCGTGCAATCCATTAACAAAGTTCCATTGGTAGTAGCTGATAGCTTCTTCGAGCGAGTCAAGTTGCATGTTGCTCTCGAATTGTTGGATGTTGAGCCATGCCTGCTTCTCAGCTTCTACCTGATCTACCTCTTCGGTCTTGTCCCAATAGATGTATGCTGCCATTCCTGCTATTGCAAGTATTAGAATGATGAGAATCATCCACAGGGTAATATGTCGGTTGGGTTTGTTGTCCATGTCGTCTGTGCTTAATAGTCCTTGTATCGTTCGTCCTTCTGACTGGTCACAGCGATACACTCCATCTCGATGAGCCATTTAGGACGGCACACAGGTGCATAGGTGATGACGTATGGAGTATTGGGGAATCGTTCTGCAAATAGCTGGCAAACGACTTCATAATCGGCGGTATCACGTAAGTAGACGATAATCTGCATCACATCGTCAAACCCTGCTCCACCTTCGCTCAACAGTGCTTCTACATTCTCCCACATACGCTGAGCTTGCTTACGTATATCTCCAACATGAACGACTTCGCCTTTGTTGTTAATCGAAGCGGTACCTGATATCAAGAGATGGGTACGGTCGCCGTAGGTGAGCTTCACTCCACGCTCGAAGGTCACACCATATTCATACGTTGGATTGAGATGTGTACGTGCATAGAGGTATGTCTGCTGTTCGGGTTCTAGTCCTTTTACCATATAGGTGTCCATCTGTACGATGGCGTTGGTGTCTGCTGGGATGCCGTGAATGCCTGTAGAGGCCAGATAATGGGTCTTATTGGTCAAGCCTTGAGTTTCGAAGTTCTCACGGCGAGCTACAACTAATCCTTTGTACTGAGTGTCTACATCACGAACAAAGAACCATGTTCGGACGCAGTGTTCTGCGATGTTTGCATCGTAACACTTTTTCAATTCTGCCTCATAGCGTTCCAATAGGGTGCGTGACTGGTGATAACTGTCACCTTCTGGCACAATCTGGTTCATCTTCCACACCTGCAGATAGTTGCTTTCTCCCTTATGCAGATAGAGCCATACAGCCACTTTCGTCCCATCGAGTGGCGGTTGTTGGATAACCGACACATGTTCGGCGAGATCTTCTATCAAAGGCATCTGATTAGTGGCATCGCTGACGAAATAGCGTTTCATCATGATCTTTGCACCACCCACTTCCTCTAAAAGCTTTTGCTGGCCTTGCTGCAATTGGTGGTATTGGGTTTCGAAGCCCGATTCTCGGTCTGTCACATGCAGCAGCGCATGAATTTCTTCGAGTTTGCCTTCAGGAGCAAATATCGTATATTCGATATTTACGCCCAATTCCTGTATGTATAGTCGTTTTGTTTTCATTCCAAGGTGCAAAGGTAGTAATTATTTACCATTTGACCATTTACTATTTACGATTTCTTCATTATTTTTTACATTTACGGTCAAATGTGACTAATTCTTTCTTTTGACAACTATCAACTTTAAATTTCTTGCCGCATTCTTTTGCTAACTCGCATCCTTCACAACAGCATCCATCATTGCCTTTTTCGCAACAATGGTGCTTGTGGGTGAAGATGTGATAGACTCTAATGGCGATAGCCATGACGGCCAGCCCGATGAGAATATATACGATGACTTCCTGTGTCATGAACGTTAAACCATAGTGACTAAATGAGGCTTCCTATTTGGTACACCAATGTTGCACATATCCATGCTAAACATGTGGTGTAGCAGGCAGTGAAGATGGCCCATTTCCATTTGCCCGATTCGTGCTTGATGGCGATGCAGGCAGGTAAGCAGGGCATGTAAAGCAGTACAAACACCATGAATGCAAATGCTGCTAATGGAGTCATACCGCTACCTGCTATAACCTTCGACAGATGTGAACTGTCTGCCTCGGCAACTTCGGCTTCCTCTGGAGTGGTGGCGTAGAGTACACCCATTGTTGAAGCGACGATTTCCTTCGCTCCTATACCTGTGATGAGGCTCACACCCTCTTTCCATTGTAGACCACAGGAACGGATGGCAGGTTCAACAGCTTTCCCTAACTTTCCGATGTAACTTTGTTCCATTTGTTGCTCGCCTGTGAGTTCATCGTGATGAGGGAAATAAGCGAGTGCCCATACCACGATGCTGGCAGCCAGAATGACCGTACCCATTTTTTTCAGGTACTGCTTACCTTTCTCCCATGTGTGACGCACGACGGACTTGGTTGATGGCAGACGGTAGGGTGGTAGTTCCATCACGAATGGACTTGATTCTCCCTTCACAACAAAACGGTTGAACAACTTTGCCATTAGCACACTCATTGCGACTCCGATGAGATAGATGGCGAAGAGTGTCATTGCCTGATGTTTGGGGAAGAAGGCACCGATAATGATGATATAGACGGGTAGACGTGCTGAACATGACATCAAAGGAACGATGAGCATGGTCAGCAAGCGCGACTTGCGGTCTTCGATGGTACGTGTGGCCATGATAGCTGGGATGTTACAGCCAAATCCCATGATCATAGGGATGAACGACTTGCCGTGCAGACCCATCTTATGCATGATCTTGTCCATAATAAAGGCTGCGCGAGCCATATAGCCCGAATCCTCCATCCACGAGATGAAGGCATAGAGAATCATGATGTTGGGTAGGAACACAATCACACCACCCAGTCCAGCCAGAATGCCGTCCACCAGCAGGTCTTTCAGCGGGCCGTCGCTCATGTGGTTACCAATCAGGTCGCTCAGCCATGCAACACCGCTGTCTATCCAGTCCATTGGGTATTGCCCGAGTGTGAAGGTGCAGAAGAATGTGAGAAACATCAAGGCCAGGAAGATAGGGAATCCTAGATAGCGGTTTGTCACGTAGGCATCAATGCGTTTTGTTAGCATCCGTTTGTATACAGTTTTCTTCTCGAAACACTCCTTCAGAGCCCCTTGAACAAATCCGTATTTGGCATCTGTGATAGCTCCTTCCGAGTCGTCTTCCAGCTCCTGTTTGATTTCCTCCTGACAACGGTTACGCTCTTCGATGATTTCATCGGCATTAGATAGCATCTTCACAATACCTTCTACCTGACGGTCGTTCTCTAATAATTTGATAGCTAAGAATCGTCCGGAGTAGTTCTGGTGAGGTTCTGGGTTCTTACGTATCAGCACCTCCACCCGTTCTATCATCTTCTCGAGTAGGGTTCCGTGGTTGATATGGATATGCCGGAATGTCTTCTGTTTTCCTTCGTATATCTCAATAATCTCGTGGAACAGGGGCTTTACTCCTTCGCCTGTACGTCCCACAGTGGGGACGATTGGTACTCCGAGCAGGGTTCCAAGCTGGTTGATATCGAGTGTGTGCCCGCTCTCCCTCAGTTCGTCATACATGTTCAACGCCATAATCATCGGTACGTCCATATCAATGAGTTGGGCGGTGAGGTATAGGTTACGTTCCAAGTTCGATGCATCCACCACGTTGATGATGACATCAGGAGTCTTCTCGATGATATATTTTCTTACGTAGAGTTCCTCTGGAGTATAGGCCGAGAGGCTATAAGTTCCTGGCAGGTCTACGATGTCGAACGTGTACCCCTCGAACTTCATGTTGCCCATTTTTGCATCAACAGTCACGCCCGAGTAGTTGCCAACATGCTCGTGAGCATTCCCTGCGATATTGAACAGACTGGTTTTTCCGCAGTTCGGATTACCCACGAAAGCCACGAGGATATGCTTTCCCCGTGCTTCTGCCACCGCGTGACGGAAGTCGCAGTCCTCTGCTAGGATGCCAGGAGCGGCCGGTTGGTTCTTGCGCCATTCCTCAGCCTCCTTTTGCGTCACAACCTCCACTAAATCCGCTTCTGCACGACGCAAACTCACCTCATAGTCCATCACTTTATATTTCACTGGGTCTTGTAGCGGCGCATTCAGCACCACCTGCACTTCCGTACCTTTGATGAATCCCATCTCTACGATACGTTTCCTGAATCCGCCGTGACCATACACCTTAGCGATCACAGCAGATTCCCCTGTTTTCAGTTCCGACAGTTTCATGACTTATTTACTTTTCACTTTTCAACTTTCAACTTTCAATTTTCAACTTGATAAGCTGACTATAAACTTTAAACTATCAACTTTCAACTGTACCCTCCTCCCCCTCGGGGAGTTAGAGGGTCTTCCATTTACACGATTTCTGCTCTCCATCCTTTCAGTTGGCACTGATAGTACGTCTTCCC
>CADBSN010000294.1 GCA_902797255.1 uncultured Bacteroidales bacterium
AACTACATTAACTAATCTATTAACTAATCTAACTATGAAAAACTTGATAGGTGTCATCACAAATTATCTTATTACTAACCATATCTTTGTAAACTCTCTTCTGTTGCTTCCTTGGATGGTAATCAACAAAGAATGTGTCACGATTTTTGTTTGACGGTGCAAAATTACTTGATTTCAACGAATCAAAATTGCATCGATGTAACAATAGAAAGCAAATTCGTTACATTTTGTAATATGTTTCATTTTTGATAGTATTTTCCAAAGAAAATTGATAGTTTCCACTATTCTCAGAACAGGTTTTCATTCAAATAATTGGTTCTTCTGATATTTTGTTAATTAAAAGAGCTTTCCGAAAAATTATCAAAAATACGGTCGACTGGTAGAAATTTTAGTATAGTGTATATTACAAACTTTCAAAAAAGCAACAAAAACATTTGACAATGATGCATTCTTTAATGAAAGATCTGTTCGAAACATCATACCAAATTCTGTCTAAGCGAACTTACAGCCTTTTACCCGATAATTCGAACAGCTTACGACCTCTCAGTTTATCAAAACTGATTCACGAAAATAAGCAAAATAGCAATTGGTGCAAGATAACGGATAATAAATCTATATACTTTATAATAAGGAGCACGCAATGTTCCCATATTAGTGATCTCATTACGCAGTACCTTTTCATCTACGACCCAACCCAAGAAAATACAAATCAACAATCCACCAATCGGCATAATGATTTTTGCAACGATGAAATCGAACAAATCAAAGAAACCCAACCCAAATAAGGTAACATTTTCCAAAATGCCAAACGAGAATGAGCAGAACATTCCCAATATCAGACACACAACCGTAATACCAATGGAAGCAAGGGGACGACTTACCTTAATCTCATGATAGAAATACGCAACGACCATCTCCAACATTGAGATAGATGATGTAAGGGCTGCCATCACAAGCAACAGATAAAAAATTAAGGAAAAGGTATATGCAACTATTGGATAACTGCCAAAGGCTTGATGGAACACATTAGGTAAAGTGACGAATACCAATGATGGGCCTTCTGATGGTGTAAGTCCATTAATTGAAAAGACAGCAGGAAAGATAATCAAACCTGCACAAATAGCAACTATTGTATCAATAGTTGCTACATGGATGCCATCTTTCATCAAGTTCACTTCTTTTTTAAAATAAGTAGCATAAGTACAAAGGCAACAGAGACCTACACTAAGTGAGAAAAAAGCTTGCCCCATTGCATTGAGCAACGTAGCGCCTGTCACTTTTGAAAAATCGGGATGAAACAAGAACTGCAGACCTGCGGCTGTACCTGGCAAAGAAAAAGAGCATACAACCAAAACAAGGACAAAAACAAAAAGTAGTGGCATCATTATTTTTGCACCCCGCTCAATACCCTTTTTCACACCCAATGCTACAATGGCACAATTCACAATTAAAATAATTGCAATCCAAATGAGAGAAGTAACGGCATCTGTACGAAAGGCCTGAAAATCTGCACCAATCTCATCAGGTGTCTTGCCTGCAAATCCATCAACTCCTGCCTGAAAAGCATAATACAATGTCCATCCAGCCACAACAGCATAATAGCTCAACACTAGAAAACCGGCAATGACTGGTATCAATCCCATCAATTTCCACCATTTTTTACCTCCACTCATTTTATAAAACGATTGGACTACACTCGTTTGACTATGTCGTCCAATCACAAACTCTGACACCATGATGGGGACACCCAATAACAGCATAAAACCTATATAAATCAGAAGAAATGCAGCCCCTCCATTGTTTCCTGCCTCTGTAGGGAAACGCCAGATATTGCCTAATCCAACGGCTGAACCAGCCACAGCAAGTATCGCACCTATCTTTGAATTGAAGTTTTCTCTTTCCATATGGAACCAATTAAATAACAAACAACTGTACCGATTACAGATCCAATAGCATCTGCTATAGCATCCCACCAATCACCCGAACGACAAGTTGTGAGATAAGCCTGAGCCAATTCCATCAATCCACCAAGCAATGTAGGAAGAATCAGCATCAAGAGATAATAACTTGTCATTATTTTCTGATGTCGACTCCTAAGATCCCACCACATAGCAGTACTCAGGACCGCATACATCAAAAAGTGTACCCACTTATCAATAAGCGGCACCTCTTCAAGGGGCTTGATTTCTGGTACAGGTATCGTACTAAGTACAACAATGGCAATTGCCACTAAGATACTATACTTATAATTCCTTATCTGCCTCATTCCAACCGTTGTAAGGATGTTTGCTTAAATATTTGTTGTAAAACCTTACATCTCCCGTCACTTCCCTTCCAAGGAATTCGGGCTTTTCGTATGCTTCATCCTCTCGATTCAGTTCTATCTCTGCCAAGACCAATCCCTTATTGTCGCCGTAGAACTCATCCACTTCCACCACATGCTTTCCACTACGCACCAAATACCGGTCTTTGATAATCTGACCAGACATACACATCGTCATCATCATCTTGGCATCGTCCACTGGAATCTCTGTCTCAAACTCATAGCGACTCAGCCCGGCATTGGTTGAAGGGCCTTTAATGGTGAGGTAAGCTTTGTCATCACGTATCCTGATTCTCACCGTTCTGCCTGGATCGGTGGCGAAATAACCTTGCTCAATATGCGAATGTTGATAAGCATGTTGCTTGAATTCACCTATCACAAGGAATTTTCTTTCTATTTCAGTATGCATAATTCTACTATACAGGAGTATCTGCAAATTCCATCAAGTAGGCCTTGATAAAATCGTCTATTTTTCCATCCATCACCCCTGTCACGTCTGACGTTTGGTAATTGGTTCGATGGTCTTTCACACGACGGTCGTCAAACACATAACTGCGTATCTGGCTGCCCCATTCTATTTTCTTCTTACCCGCCTCAATCTTCGCTTGTGCTTCCATCCGCTTCTTCATCGCACGATCATAGAGTTGTGAGCGCAGCAATCGAAGGGCATTTTCACGATTTTCCAACTGCTTACGTGTTTCTGTATTTTCAATCAGAATTTCCTCTTCCTCCCCTGTATCTGGATCAACATATTGATAACGCAGACGAACGCCAGTCTCAACCTTGTTGACATTCTGCCCACCAGCACCACTCGATCGGAACGTGTCCCACGACAACTTACTCTTGTCAACCACTACCTCTATTGAATCGTCAACTAACGGCGTGACAAACACACTTGCAAAGCTAGTCATACGTTTACCCTGAGCATTGTAGGGGGATACTCTCACTAATCGATGTACACCATTTTCGCTCTTTAAATAGCCATAGGCAGTATCACCTTCAATCTCCATCGTAACAGTTTTAATACCAGCTTCGTCACCATCTTGGAAGTTGCTGATAGTCAACTTATACTTATGTGCTTCTGCCCATCGCTGATACATTCTCATCAACATCTGTGCCCAATCCTGAGCCTCTGTTCCACCTGCTCCTGCATTGATTTTCAATACTGCGCTCATGCCGTCAGCCTCTTGACGTAACATATTGCGCAATTCCAAGTCCTCAATAAGTTTTAAGGCCGTAGCGTAGGCATCATCCACTTCATCCTCAGTTACCATTTCCTCTTTGAAGAAATCAAACGCCACTTCCACCTCATCAGTTGCTGTCTTTACATCCTTGTAGCCATCAATCCACTTCTGAATGTCCTTTACCTTCTTCATCTGCACCTCTGCCTCCTTCGGATTGTCCCAAAAACCAGGAGCCTGTGTACGAAGTTGCTCTTCTTCCAATTCCACTTTTTTCTCCTCAATACCAAGGTAGCGGTTGAGAGCGTCCGTACGTTCTTTCAATTCTTTTAGTTGTTCTATTGTAATCATAAAATATGTAATTTGAGTACAAAGTTACGAAAAAACTAAAGAGTGAAAAGTGAAATTAGAAAAATATTCATAAAAATGGTAAGCGGCAAATGGTAAATGGTAAATATTTTGTATTTTTGCATCGTTAAAAACGGAAAAAGTATGAATTATACCGACAAGACACAAGAGGCAGTACAATTACTAAAGCAATTGGTGGCCATTCCTTCAATAAGCAGAGAAGAAAGTGCAGCAGCCAATTTGATTCAGAAATACCTACTAGACAATGGTTATGAGCCTGTAAGAACAGGCAATAATGTTTGGACAAAGTGTAAACGTTTCGATAAGTTACTGCCCACGATTCTGATTGATGCCCATATTGACACAGTAAAGCCTGTGGCTGGATGGACACATGACCCCTTTACACCAGAGGAAACTGCCGACGGAATCATTTATGGATTAGGGACAAATGATGATGGAGCAAGCCTAGTATCTATGATGCAAGCTTTCTTCCTTATCGATGAAATGGGAGGAAATCCGCGATATAATCTAATTTTCTCGGCATCATGTGAAGAAGAGGTTTCAGGCAAGAACGGTATTGAAAGCATTCTCCCCATGTTACCACTAATTAGCTTTGCTATCATTGGAGAACCCACTAATATGCAACCAGCCATTGCAGAAAAAGGTTTGATGGTGATTGATGTCACCAATGAAGGCGTCGCAGGACATGCAGCTCGCAATGAAGGAGTAAACGCTATTTACAAATCCATCGAAGACATTCAGTGGATAACTTCCCATCAATTTGCCAAGTCATCAAATCTGCTTGGTCCAGTCAAGACCACTGTCACTATTATCCAAGCAGGAACCCAACACAATGTCATCCCCGATCGATGTCTGTTTACGATTGATGTCCGCAGCAACGAATGCTACACAAACCAAGAGATATTCGATGAAATCGCAGAAAACCTACAAGGTACAGCCGTTGCGCGATCGTTCCGTCTCAATTCATCGAGTATCGATCCTACCCATCCGTTTGTGCGGAACGCCATCAGTCTTGGACTTACTCCTTTTGGTTCTCCAACCCTCTCTAACCAAGCACTGATACCCTTCCCATCTGTCAAGATAGGACCAGGTGACTCTTCACGTTCACATACCGCTGACGAATACATCAAAACTGACGAAATCGCCCAAGCCATTGAACTTTTCCCCAAACTCCTTTCTGTCAACTGACAGACCTTTCACTTCAACAAAGCGGCCGCAATTATACTTTTGTAGAGCGACGACAATAATACCAAGCAGATCCTAGGCATAACAGCAAGGATGCACATACACCCAGCACAAGACCTATTGGTATTGATGCATATTGCATTTCACCACTGTTCTCTGTACATTCCTGAACTGTGGTAATTGTTTTGGTTGGTGCTTCAGAAAGGTTTTTAAACTGCTTATCAAGCTTTTTCTCGGCTTTCTTCATCTTCTTCTCTGCCTTCTTCATCTGCTTTTCAAGCTTTTTCTCTGTTTTCTTCATCTTTTTTTCTGTCCTTTTCTGGGCTTGTTTCGCCTCTCTTTCTTCCATTGCTTTAATTGATTTTAGACGCAGTTCTTCCGAAGGCCATGGAGCGATGTCTAACAAATGGATAATCATAATTCTTTCGTTTAAGTGATTATTCATTTGATTGGAAATCTGTTTATTCGTTTAATTGGTTTCTGGCTAAATCATGAATTGAACCAATACTCCGACCAGGAAGCTAGTCACATTGCACAGCAGGCTATAGATGAAGACCCGCTTCCATTCATGAATGAGGATGTAATAGCCAATAGCTTCCACCATCAACACCAACAACTCGCCTGTCAGGAGTGAGCCTATCGTACTGCCGACAGCAATCAGGACAAGGTTCAGTGGAATGTTGGTCAGGATATTGATGACTACGGAGCCAACAAACACCTTTCGCCGTTTTTCACCCATCAGCTGCAGCATTCCCAACTCCACGGAGATGGTCAGAAGCAAAGCTGCCAACATAAAGTAGACTTGGAAGGGTAGAGAACCACAGTGTGCAAGCATATAGCCAGGAATCAGTACCATTGCCAGCAATCCGAATGCTTGTCCTTCGCGCCCAGGTAGCACACGATTGGCCAAATAGAGTGTCATTGGCATGGTGAAGTTGATGGTCAGTACCCCTATGAGTACAGGCAGCAAACGGTTTGTTCCGTTGATACTCCACAACATGCAGGCTACAGCCACACCGACACAAGCCACGATGGAGGCACCTACACCCCAGCAGCGTGCCACCCATCCGCCTCCAGCCTTTCCCACCATCGCCGTCATTGCCAACATGAAGAGCATCGCACTATTCTTCTCTATATTCAAAGAAATGGACTCGCCTACGAACGAGCGCACAAAAACAAAGAGAAGAATCGGAATAAGCCATATTTCCTCAGTTCGAAAGAGTTGGAGGCGACTTGTATTCAAACGGAAAACCTTTTCTTGAACAAACTTTGTATTTATTACAGGAATGCGGATGGCAAATGTGCCCATCAAGGCAATTTGCAAAAGCAGACCAACTGCTACCCACAAAGAAGCATAAGTCAAACCCACAACCAGCCCCATAGCACCCGTAGATACAAAGATTCCTAAAGCACGCATATCATTGCCTACCACCAAAATCGTCATTTTTCCGCCCCACACATGAAAGAGTGAATTCCCCATGCCTAACAAAATGGCCACCATCCAAAAGGTAAACGGCGATGATAGCAACTTGCTTTCGCAGAGTATCATAAGTACAACTGCTATCATAAGCAGTCCGATGCTCAGCAGCAAAATCCAATGCAACTTTTGCAAGCGGTCGACCCACCATCCGGTCAGCGGTTGCGTTGAAAAAGCCAGCAGGTTATAAGTTAGAAAGAGCCCAAGCAAATCATCATGAGCTCCTGACGGAATCATCAAATATAGGCAACACAAACAAAGTCCGTCCACAAAAAAATGGAGGATAGTGGCAATACCCACCGATATCCATTTATAAGTTACTTTTACCATCTTAACATTCTCTTCCTTTCTATAATTTCTTGTAGTCGTGGAAAAGGAACCTGTCATTAAGTCTATTATGCCTCAAGGAGTCTGCAATGGTACGTATGAAAGAGTTAAATAAAAGACCTTATAGGCACTCCGTTTTAAATCGGTTGAGTAACATCACGGAGCCACTCACGATGCTCTGTATCGAGCCGTGGAGCAAGACGTTCAAAGACCGTCTGTTGGTATTTGTTGAGCCATGCGATCTCTTCTATCGTTAACATATCTTTGAGAATAGGACTAGTCAGTATAGGGCATAGGGTGAGATGCTCAAAGGTATAATAAGGTCCGAAGGTGATGCCCTGCGATGTGGGACCATCAGACGGAGATGCAGTAGGTTCTATCGCCTTTCCCTGAGCGCTGTCGAAATTGGCATTAACGACAAGCATAGTATCTTCATGACGAACACCATGACTACCCTCGATGTAGATTCCAGGTTCATCCGTAATAATCATACCTGGTAACAAAGGTGTAGGACGCCACTGCATACGGAACTGATGAAGGTCGATATTTTCATGAACAGAACCAAACTGCCCAACTCCATGGCCAGTTCCATGCAGATAATTAATACCATAACGCCACATGTCCATACGCGCTAAGGTATCGAGTTGGGTACCACATGTTCCCTTTGGAAATACAGCTCTTCCAAGATTTATCCATCCTTTCAAAACCAAAGTGTAATCACGCTGCATCTCCCAAGTAAGTGGTCCCAATGGAATGGTACGTGTGATGTCCGTAGTACCGTCGAGATACTGACCTCCTGAATCTATCAGCAGAAGTCCTTCGGGTTGTACATGAATATCAGTCTCAGGAGTTGGATCGTAGTGTACGATTGCACCATGATGGGCATAACCCATGATGCTCTCGAAACTGATGCCCATGCATAGGGGCTGTTCGCGGCGGAACGCCTCTAGTTTGGCAGCAAGTGACAATTCTGTCTGCCCACCTTTTGGAACATTCTCAAGTGTCCATTTCATCCACTTAACCATCGCCACACCATCTTTCTCCATCGCACGCCTATACCCCATTATCTCCGTAGGATTCTTGAACATCAGCATATGAGGTATAGGTGATGGCTTGGCAATAGGTTGACGAATTGAGTTGTAAGTGGTATAATTGGTTTTATCAAGTTGTACCTCCACAGGTATATCACAAGCCTTCAAGTCATCGAGGATGGCTTCATAAGGACGAATACCCACACCCTCATCACGAAGATACAATTCTACTTCTACTGGAACTTTTTCTTTATTTATATATAAGGTGGCATATTCTGGGGTGATGATAAGATAGCTGACAAAAAACGGCGTGTAGAGGATATCATCTGCTCGCAGATTGAGTGTCCATGCGATATCTTCGAGGAAAGTCGTAAGCAAAGCATGTCCACCCAATTGCTCACGAATACGAGCAAGTTTATGAGCAGCTGTCTCACCAGCATATTCCACACTCTGAACAAACACCTTGCTATCAGGAATGCCTGGACGATCTAACCATATGCTATCATAAGGATCTATATCAGTTGTGAGTTGTAATCCGTAAGACTTCAGCTCCTCACGCATCGAATTAACTTCTGCCACTGTATTGACCCATCCATCAACGGCAACAAATTCACCTGACTTCAAAATGCCTCCCAACCACTCTGCTATAGTTGGAGTTCCCTCTATTTTTTCCTTCATCAACTGGAAGCCAGTACCTTCCAATTGCTTTGTGGCTTGGATGAAGTAGCGAGAATCAGTCCACAAAGCAGCTTGTTCTGCTGTTACCACAGCAATACCAGCACTACCTGTAAATCCAGAAATCCAACGGCGCGACTTCCATCGTTCTGGAACATATTCTCCGCAATGAGGGTCGGTACTCGGGGTGATGAATGCACTGATACCATTTTCAGACATCAATCGGCGCAAATCGCAAAGTCTACTTTCTATTTTGCTCATAATTTGAAGGTTTGTTTAGGAATAATTAGTGCAAATATATAAAAGATTCATGATTTGTGGTTCATGAATTGTATTTTTTTTGTATTTTTGCAGGAAAATAACTGTGCATAAACGAAAATACGTTTTTCTTTAATCAATAAACAATAGAATCATTATGGGATTTTTAACAACTGACAAACTAGTAATTGTTGGAGCTGGTGGTGCAATCGGTTCAACAATGGTGCAACTTGCTTTAACCATGAAGCTCACACCAAATGTATGTCTTTATGATGTGTATGCTCCTGGCATGGAAGGAGTAATGGAAGAAATGTTCCACTGTGGCTATGACGGTGTGAACCTGACAGCAACAACAGATGTTGCAGAAGCATTCAAAGACGCAAAATATATTATATCTTCTGGCGGTGCTCCGCGTAAGGCAGGTATGACTCGTGAAGACCTCCTTGCTGGCAACTGTAAGATAGCTGAAGAACTCGGCAAGAACATCAAAACATATTGCCCAGATGTTAAGCATGTGACCGTCATCTTCAACCCTGCTGACCTCACAGGTCTTGTTACATTACTCTATTCTGGATTGAAGCCTGGTCAGGTAACTACTCTTGCAGCACTCGACTCAACTCGTCTGCAGTCAGCACTTGCCAAGAAATTCGGATGTAAGCAATATGAAGTAACTGGATGTGCCACATACGGTGGCCATGGAGAACAGATGGCAGTATTCGGAAGTGCAGTGAAGATAAACGGCAAACCACTCAACGACCTTATCGGAACCCCTGGTTGCACTCAAGAAGAGTGGGAGCAACTAAAGGTTGATGTAACCAAGGGTGGTGCAAAGATTATAGAACTTCGCGGACGTAGTTCATGGCAGAGTCCTGCATACTGCTCAGTAGAGATGATACGTTCAGTAATGGGGGGCGAGAAATTCCGCTGGCCAGCAGGCACATACGTTTGTAATGATAAGTACAACCACATCATGATGGCAATGGACACAACCCTTGATGAGAAAGGCTGTACTTATAAGATGCCAACAGGCACACCAGAAGAACTTGCAAAACTCGACGCTTCATACGAACACCTCTGCAAGATGCGTGATGAGCTCGTAACCCTAAATATTGTTCCACCAATCTCAGAATGGAACAAAATTAATCCAAACCTATAAACAGGAATCGTTAATAGCTTTTAGCCTTCTACTTATTAGAGTAGGAGGCTTTTTTTGATATCAATATCACTTTGTATTTTATTATAAATTTTTTATTAATCAAATTCAGTTCTATATTATTTTCGCATCATCTTCGCATTAACATTTACAACAATAAACGAAGTAATATTATGCCAGGCAAGAATTGTAAAAGAACAATTAGAAATCATCTAAGCATAACCCTGTTTATCATGTAATATGGCAAACACAATCAACATCTTTGACCGTAAGAGCAAATAGCACTTAGCAATTTGTAGTGGACAGCAATTAAAGACAAAAAAATATGTTTAGAAAGTAAAAAATCGTATAATCTATCTTTTTGCAATGAAAAAAAGGAAAAAAATTGTCTAAATATTTGGCCAATATCAAAAGAACGCTTAACTTTGCGTGGTAAAGTTAGAACTCATAATAACACATCGCTCATGAATGCAAATATTAATCCCAATATTGATGTTGACAAACTGAAAGTATTAATCGTAGATGATGTTCCACTTAATATTCTTCTTGTCCGCAAAATGTTAGCCCAGTACACCTTCAAGGTTGAGACAGCAGCAAACGGACAACAAGCTTTGGACATGATCAGCCAAGATGCACCCGACCTTTTGTTACTTGACTTGATGATGCCAGGAATTGATGGTTTTGAAGTTATCAGACGAGTTCGTGCCTTTGAAAAAACCAAGGACCTACCAATTATCATCCTCTCTGCCTTGAATTCAGAAGCCGACATTGTCAAAGGAATGGAATTGGGTGCAAATGACTTTGTCAACAAACCCATCATCATGGACAGGCTCATCAATAGTGTAGCTAAACAAATAAATAAACTGGGAGAAAAACAATAACATTATTATAAGAAAAAATCCTCTTGCAATTTGCGAGAGGATTTTTTGTTTTGTATTTAATTAGGAGTTTACTCCTATAGGCACTAGAAAAAAAATAGCCAGAATCGTCTATTTTTGACATTATTTTTTTGTCGATTGGATTTTTTTCTGTAATTTTGCAAATGAAAGTGTTATTAAGCAATCTTTTGTAAAACAACGGTTTTTAATGTTTTTTCATACATTTACACAACTTCAAGGACCAATTGCTGAATTCCACGGTTGGGAGGTATTTGCATATTACATCAACAACCTTGAGAATTACTTCGCAGACTATCTTTGGCAAGTCAGAACAGCATATGGTTTGATTATTGGATGCATTCTAGTGATGTTGGTTCTGTATGTTTTGTTTTTTTTAATGATTAAAAAGACAACCAAATACAAAAAAGAATACAAAAAACTAGAAGAGAATTTCCGAGAGCCACTGTATAACATCATGATCCTTCCAGATCCCCCTTCTGCCATGGAAATTGAAGAGATGTTAGGCTGTCGAATTGATGAGCTAAAGCAATATAACCCCCAAATGTTCACTCAATTGATTTCATCGCTCCGAATGGAACTATGTGAAATCCTCTACCTTCCAAACATCCAATTAGTCTGCGGAATAACTGGTGTTACTGACTATATTGAGAGATGTCTGGTAGGCCAAAAGAGAGTATTTGAAATTTTGCAGATGGTCGTAAACTTGAACATACGAATTAGTGAAGGAGAGTTAGCCATCTATCTCAATCACCACAATCCGAATATCCGTCTGATGGCACGCTTGGCCTATACTACATGTACAGAAAACGAGCCTTATCAGTTTCTAGAAGAAGACTTGAACCAAAAAATGCCACTTTGGCGTCCGATGTTGACCCACCGTCTATTTGGATGGTTACAGGAATGTGGGCGTCCGATGCCATCGTTCTTGACAATTGCTGAATCATTGAAGAACGATCAGGCAGCAGCGTTCCTCATAGAAGAAGTGGCTTATTGGGGAAGTGAGACTGAGAAAAATGAATTATCGAAGTTTTTCCTTGCACCTCGTTACAGTAGTCGTTTGGCAGCCATGCGTGCAACCGCTCAATTGGCTAGACAAGAGAATGAACAGGCATTGATTGATTCTTACGATCACCAACCAGAATCCATCAAACGAGAAATACTCAAAACCATACTTGCCATTAATTCAGGCAAACAAGTTGATTTCTTTGAAAGAGTTTATAACATAACTTCTTCTAAGGAGACCCAAGAACAAGCGATGACTTGTATGTACCTCTATGGATCAGAAGGACGTCGCAGATTTGAGATTATTCGTTCCCAGACGCAAATTGGGGATGAACATAGAGTATTACTTGACCAAATTGACGCAACCAACTTGCTAAAACAGTTGCAACAGTACTCATAACCCTTAGAATATATTAACCAAAGACAAAACCCAATAACTCGAACAATATATGCTGAATATACTTCTCCTTTTTTACGGTTACATCATCTTCTTCTACTCATTGGCACTGATTACATCATATGTTGCTCTGTTAATCATGGCATACATATATAGTGCCAACTATAAACAATGGTCGGACGATTACATCAAGCACATGGTCGACAGTACTCCATATGTACCAGGCGTATCAATAGTAGCACCGGCCTACAACGAAGAGGTAACAGTGGTGGATAACGTACGCTCTCTATTGCGTCAGGACTACCCAAACTTTGAGATTGTCATCGTAAACGACGGAAGCAAAGACAGGACCTTGGAAAAGCTGATAGAAAACTTCAACATGGTAGAAGTGCCTTATGACTACGTTGAGCACATCCATTGTAAGCCTTTTAAACGACTTTTTCGATCTAGTTCCATCAAATACTCAAGACTGGTTGTGGTTGACAAAATGAATGGAGGAACCAAAGCCGACGCTGTCAATGGAGGATTAAATGTTGTTTCCAACCCCTACTTCATCAACACTGACGTGGACTGTATTTTGTCCAAAGATGCAATCTATCACTGCATCTTCCCAGTTTTGCTTGATGATTCCGTTATCGCTGTTAGCGGTACCATGAGTATGAGTAATGGTGCCACAATTGAGAATGGAGAAATTGTAGAATTAAGTACGTCAACAAAACCGATACCACTGTTCCAAGACCTTGAATATAAACGAAGCTTCTTGATTGGTAAGATGGGATGGTCGTGCATCAACGCCATGAACAATGTTTCTGGAGGTTATGGTTTGTTCAGCCTACAAGTGGTCATTGCAGCTGGAGGGTATGGTTCTGATTCGTTTGCAGAGGATATGGATATGTTGTTCCGAATGATCGGTTATTGTTGCGACTTCAACCGGCCCTATCGCGTGGTTCAAATTCCCCACAACTGCTGCTGGACAGAAGGTCCGTCGAATGTCAAGACATTAGTTCGTCAGCGTGTACGTTGGGGACGTGGACTGATTCAGCTTGTCACAGAGCATTCCCGTATGTTATTCAATCCTAAGTACAAAACGCTTGGCCTGCTTACATTCCCATACACGTTCTTCTTCGAATTCTTAGCACCATTGATTGAGGTGATAGGTATTTGCTTGATTATCTACCTTACCCTCACAGGAGGTGTAAACTGGGATACATTCTTTGTAATGTTTGGAGCCATCTTCCTTTTCAGTGTGATGCTTAGTTCGTTTGTGGTATTCTACGATTACCTGCTTGGTAGTTCATATCATAAGTCAAATAGCTACCTGTTGCTCATGATAGCAGGTCTCTTTGAACCGATACTGTACCATCCTATTGTAGTTTACTCATCTATCAGAGGTTACTACAACTACCTAACACGAAAGAAAGCTGTCTGGGGAGATATGAACCGTCAGGGTGTAAAGAAGAAGAAAAAATGATAGTAGCAACTATGTGGAACGTCCTAACGAATGTAAAAATTACGTTAAAACAATGAAACAGAATATAGTAAAAAGTCTTCTCGTCTTGGTGGCTTGTACAGCGACATGTTTCTGTACATCTGTGTCTATGATGGCACAAGTGAAAAGAAACAGCATTACTGCCCTGATTGATAAAAGCCCAGGATACTATGACGAAACTGTGCGTAACTATTTCAAACAAGGGCAATGGGCAGCAGGAAAGAAACTCTTGGACGAAGGAATCAATGAATATCCCTATGTATCGGGGCTCAATGAATTGTTAGGCCAATACTATTATCAATTCAAGCTATACGACAAGGCCAGATACTACCTCATCAATTCACTGAAAGACGATGATTCAAACCATCAAGCGCGTGAAATCCTTGTGAAAGTGGAAGAGGAGACAAAAAACTATTCTTCCGCTATCGTTTATGTGAACGAATTACTGGAAGTAAGCCCTTATAATGAACGTCTATGGCGAAAAAAGATTGCATTGTATCGATACTTAGGAAATGACCACGAAGCAGACTTGCTGCTTGATCGACTTCGCAGTATCTATCCGGAAAATGAACGTATCAAGAAAGATTGGAATTATCGAGTAGAAATGAAGTATCTTCAACAGCATGAGAGAGGAGATTTACAATCTCAGTTCGAAACACTACGCCAACTGATTAAAATGAGTCCTAAGAACCCAGAATATTATCTCGCTCTCTCCAACTTGCTCTTACAATACGGACACGATGCAGAAGCCGCAGAGATGGCAGGAGAAGGTGCTGTAACCACTAATTCGCCATCATTGATTGAAAAGAAAGTCGGTATCTTGGCTGGCATGAACCGCTATGATGAGGCCCGTGCCTATCTTGCTTCGCTCAAACACACACAACATGCATCGGTTGCAGACAAGCTTGATAAAGAACTACAACTAGATGCGGCCAGAGCGTCTCAAATGAACGATCCCTATATTCAATATGCAAAAGCGTACGCTACCAATCATTCTCCCGAAGCTCTCACCTTCTTGCTCAATACCTCTATTTCACGAGGCTATTACGACGATGCATTGGAATATATTGCAGAAACCAAAAAGATGAATGGGAACGAGGAGACTCCCGAACTGCTCTATAAAGAATACTTAGTCAACCGCCGTCTGGGAAATATTACTAAGGCTAATAGCTTGCTCAATAAACTCTATGGTCTCAATCCTGACAATGAAGAAGTCGCTACAGAGTTGGCACGTATCAACAATGACAAAGCTCAGGAGTTAATGCGATACGAACAATATGATGAGGCTATCCCGTTATTGATTCAGGCATCGGAGGATAAAGTAGATCCTGAGTTACGTAAAGCATCGATGCTTAAGTTATTCAATTGCCACATGCTCGCTAAGCAATATTCGAAAGCACAGCAGACGCTGGATGAATACAACCGATTATTCAGCCACAACGCATACAGACAGCAAAAAGCTAGATTGTATAATGAGCAGGGATTAACAGCCAAAGCCTTGGACGTGTTGCGCGAAGGCTATATGTATGGTGCAGATTCACTGCAGACAGATTATGCAAACAACTACGAGGAAATTGCGACCCCTTATATCAAATCATTAATTGAACAAGGTATGCTGTTTATTGCCGATAGCCAAATCCGAGATGCTATCGAAATATGCCCTAATAGCAATAGCATTCTCAGAATGGGTATTACGACTTCGCAGTTGTTGAGAAATGAAGAACAGGCAGCCAATTATGTACAAATTGGCCGAGAGGAATTTCCTGATGATCCGTTCTTCATTATTAAGGAAGCTCAGACATATCAAGCATTAGGAAATGACCGTAAAGCCATCGATATCATGTCCCCATTGCTTGAAACCTATATTGGCGACTCTACGGTTATCGGAACTTATGTCACCAGTTGTCAATCACTTGCTACGCAGTATATGAAGCAGAGACAATATGATAACGCGATGGCTATAGTTGATTCTGCATTAACAATATGGCCAACCCATACAGAGCTACTTTACACCAAAGGACTGATTTACAAGGATATGCGTGAATATAACAAAGCGTATGAGTATTTGAGTATGTATAAGCCATCGTTGGCAGAATTGCCAGCACATCGCCGACTGCTTAATGATGTACTCAGTAAAACCTATCCTAATATTTTAGCATTTGAGTATCAACAATCAAGACTTGGAAACTCAACTAGCATCTCTGCCAATGCTACTGCCAGCTATACCCGGCGAACAGAAAAAAACGATTATACGTTCGATTTGAATTATTTAGGTAGAGACGGAACCGCTGCTGATGATGAAGTAGAGATGGAAGAAGGCGGAACAGGTGTCATGATTGGAGGACAATGGAAACATAAGTTCTCGAAGAGATTCGATGCATATTGTAAAGTTGCATGGGCAAACAAGTATTTCCCAGAATGGACCATCAAAGCAGGTATGTCATATGAACTTCCTCGAAATTGGACTTTGACTTTTGACGGTAGTTTCCGAAGGATACAAACATTCGAAGGAGTGTTTGAATTGACAGACTCTAAATACAAATTGTTGGGATGGCTACGAAAATTCAAGCGATTATATTCCGCATCAATCGGATTGACCAAAACATATGATCAATTTATTGTGATTGGAGGTTTAAACGGTTTTTACTTAACCAACAACTTTTTCTTTAGTGGTCAAACAAAGGTTCAGTTCTTTCCTGTAGAAGGAGATCACAGTCATATCTTTGCCACAGTAGGTCTTGGAACAGCACCTGAGAACTCCATTATCGATAAATCGTTGCCGTCAACGTTTGATCATTTGAATACGTTTGTAGGTATTGGTGGATACTATAATTTCAATCAACACCTAGGATTCTCATTAGCTGGAACATGGTACACAATGTACACACAGAGTGAAAATCTTTTGTCTGGAACGTTGGAAACAAATCCAGGTTTTGGTATTAAATACATCAATATGTTTTATTTGAATGCATCAGTCGTCATCAACTTTTAAAGATTGAAAACATGAAAAAGAAAACAACTCTTAAAGCTGTATGTGATATATGTTTGTGTGTGATCAGTTTGACTTCCTGTTATGCACAAAACAAAGAAACTGCCCCAGTATCTCCATTTGAATTCCGGGGTATTTATAGTCCTACCAATGCGCTCGACAGCATTCGAGACCATTTTGGCACACATCATGTAGATTACGATTGGGGATTGTGGGGACATAATCTGCATAAAGTGGTTGGAGAAAACCCTGACGAAAGCATATTAGCTACTATTGACGGAAAAAAAGATAAGGATCAGTACTGTTTCAGCAGCAGTAAGATGTACGACCAATTGGTAGAATATATCATCGATAATTTCGGTGATGGAGAACTTCCAGGTTCTTCCACACGTATCAGCATCATGCCTCGCGACAACAAAAAGTCTTGTACCTGTAAACAATGTGTTGCTGCTGGCAATACGTCTACAAACGCAACACCTGCCGTCACCAAGATGATGCGGAAATTAGCAAAACGATTTCCAAAACATCAATTTTTCACCTCGGCATATCATTCCACACGTATGGCTCCAAAGGAGAAATTACCATCAAATGTCGGAGTTATAATCAGTGCAATTGACCTTCCGATGAGGGTTACCTTCACGGAGAATAAAGGATATAGAACTTTTGTTAGTATGGTGAGAGAGTGGAAAGAAAAGACGGATCTTATCTACATTTGGGATTACTCCAGAAACTATAGCGATTACTTATCCCCATTCCCTTGTTTGAAAGTCATGCAACATCGATTCCAGTTATATGATCGGTTAGGTGTAAAGGGAATCTTCCTAAATGGAAGTGGTGACGATTATGCTGCTTTTGATGATATGCAAACCTGTATCTTTGGTAAAATGATGTATGATTTAGCTCTTAATATTGATGCTGAGGTTCAAAAATACTACAAGATAAACTATCCAGAGACAGGTGAATTATTAGCTGACTACTATTTGAAGTTGGAACGCAGGGTTGATGAGACCAATCATATCATTCCACTCTATGGGTCTATGGAAGAGGTAGTTGAATCATACCTCAATGTCAAAGAGTTTTCTGAATTTCGCACACAAATGGAAAATGTTGCAGAAAAAGCAACAGGACCAGAGAAAGAAAAGTTACATTATTTGTTGACTGCCCTGAGTTTTACTCAGTTGCAAATACTAGTAATGAATCCATCTGACAGCAACCAGCAGCTAAAAACGAAACTGATTGAACAGCTGAAAGAACATAAAAAGCTAAAAGGGATGAAGAATTACGGAGAGACGGATGCAGACATTGATGCATACATAAAGAAACTTGAAAAACAATAACAGAGCGAAATACTATGATAGTAAAAAGAATTATAGTTGCTGTGGCTTTCATTATTTTTGCTTTGCCGACCATTTTGTTTATATCATGTACAAAAATTGTTGGTCCAACAAAAGTGGAAATAACAGATTCTGTTCGTCACTACTTACCTGTTGTACTTGGAGATGATGTCAATATGGTGTGGGTCATCAAGAACGTTGGTCAGGAGCCATTAGTTATTAAAGATATCCAGCCATCCAATGGTTCAATTGAATTTGCATCAATTGAGTCCGCATTAATACCTCCAGGTGATGAAGAACGTATACTCACTATATTCCACTCAGCAAAGAACGTAGGATATGCAGAACATTTAATCAGGATATTCGGTAATATTGAGCCTGACGGTGTAGCGGTGATGAAGTTTGACATTAATATCGTACGTCCAACACTTGACAGAACCGACTATGAAGAGATTTTCTTTGACACAGAAATGCGCAACGATCCAAGAAAATTCGAACAAGCTCGACTCAATAAAGCTTATTATACAGATGCCGACTCGCTAGACTTTATCGACATTCCTGAAGTTGAGGATTCTACACAATACTCTCGTACCATTAAAGGGCTGTTCCGTAATGGTGAAATGAAGCAAAACCACAAAGCCAATAATATTGGCAATAATAACGACAAGTCAATCAACTATAAAGATTTTGAGATTGGTGAACTGAATGGAGAATATAAGGATGCTCTTTTCTTCCAGCCTCACAAAACTGAAATATATGACGATAACTTCGTTGATGAGATTGTAATTTGGTACAACAACCACCCAGGGAAAACAATCTATTTAAAAGGTTATGCCGACAAGGAAACGGGAAATGCCAAAATAAATCTTCAATTGGCAAGCCAACGTGTTAAAAATATTGCTGACTTGCTGACACGTAAAGGAGTACCAGCAAATAAGATTAATTCACAAGCATTTGGCGATACCGTCCAGCCATTTTCAGAAAGCAGTCGTAACAGATGTGTCATTGTTGAGATTCGATAAATTACACTGCCCATTAGAGCAATCCATTAGGATTATTAACTAAAAAAACATAATTATTATTAATTATCACGAATAGGAACAAGAAGGGAAAAAGAATATTCTTATTTTTGCAGCATGAAGCAGATGTATGTTTACATATTATTAGCAATAATAGGACTCTCTTTCAAGATGGAAAAAGCCAGAGCCCAGCAGATTGTTGTCGATGAGACAACTGATCAAATTGCTGGTGATCCTATCTTTTCACATGGTGTAGGCTATGCAGGAATGGTTGTATATGATGGTGAAGAGATTCCATGGTTTGTTCTTTCTGATGTCTATATCTTTAATCCATTAGTTTTTAAGAATGAACGTCAGGCCAAAAAGTATTATAAGATTGCCGCAAACATCAAAAAAGTTTATCCCATTGCGGTTGAGATTCAAAAATCTATTAAAGCATGCGTAGCACACCTCGACTCTTTAGAGACAAAAGCGGAAAAGGATGAGTACATGAACCAAGTAGAGAAAAACCTACGTAAACAATATACACCAAAACTGAAAAAGTTGACATTTGCACAAGGCAAACTTCTGATCAAACTGATAGACCGCCAATGCGGTCAGACCAGTTATCAGTTAATCAAAACCTATATGGGAAAATTCAAGGCAGGATTATCTAATGCCATTGCCACTCTGTTTGGGGCAAGTCTTAAAAAACAATATGACCCAGAAAACGATGACCGATTAACCGAACGATGTATTCTTTTAATCGAATCTGGACAAATGTAAAAAGAGCTGAAGCAACTATAATAAACCGTATATCGCAATGAATTGTATTCGTATCATAAAGTCAATCAGAGGCATAAGGACATTATTATTTATACTAGTCATTGGTTTGTCAATCATTAATGGGCAAACAATCAGAGCACAAAAACTTCAAACTCCTCTCTCCGATACCACTCAGGTAGCGTCCATGATAGACTACCTGCAGAAAGCGATGCGCTTCAACCTGTACACCCCTCAGGAAAAGGTATACCTTCACTTCGACAACACGGGCTACTTCAAGGGGGAGTACATCCGTTTCAAGGCATACGTGACACGTTGCGATACGGAGAAA
>CADBSN010000295.1 GCA_902797255.1 uncultured Bacteroidales bacterium
ATCACCGTCACCCTGAACGGCGAAGTACTCGTGGACGGCAATATCCGCGAAGCCTGTCAGGGACACAACATGGCTCCCGAGGAAGGAAAGCCCAACCCCTACACCGTTGACCACCAGAGCCATCCCGGCCTCTTCAACACCGACGGCCTCATCTGCTTCTGCGGACACGGAGAAGGCCTGAAACTCCGTAACATCCGAGTACTCGACCTGGCTGCACAGAAAGCCAACAAGAAAGGCAAGGGCACCAAGAAACGCAAGTAAGCATCACCCATAACATCGAACATAAATGCGCCTCCCCAGGTTTCGAAGCCGGGGAGGCGCATAAGTATAAGAACAAACAGAGAAGATGCTCTATGGAGTGACAGAAACTTTCACATCCGTGAAGGAATTGGGATAGTTATCCCTCATGACATCAGGGGTAATAACGCTGTAGCCAAGGCCTGTGACATCGTCAACACTCAACACGTAGTGGTTGTTCCGGATAATGCCATATTTCATCGGACCCATTTCAGATTCTTTCTGACGATGCTGTATCCAATACGTGTAATACGTCTCATAGACACCCATATTGAACACGCACCTTTTGATACCCTTGGCCATCAAATCAGCATCCGTATAGTTGTCAACTTCGTTCAGCGTCATTCCTGAATCGAGGTTGATAGCCTTTAAAGAGCCATAGAATTTGAAGTTGTACAGATAGATGACATCAGGCCAAAAGCCTGGACGTGTTTCCCCTGTCACGTTATCTGTTCTTGAATCGTAGATATTAACAGAGACAGGACTGACGGCCGCCTTGAAGACAATGCCCGGTGAATAGCCGTTCTTCTGGCTCGACCTAAAAGAGGTATTCTCGAGGATATAGACATTTCCAAAGTAACCTGCCGAAGGCATGGATGCAAAGTTATCTGTATTGAAGTCCCCATACCACGACACATAACGCTTGGCACACGAAGCCATATCCACACTATTCGGCCGTTTCTCATAGAACAACGGATCCACCACATACTCCTGACCTGCATCGGTATATTCGCGGAAATTGTCCGGCATGACGAACGATGTACGTTCTTTGAATTCAGGCAGATTATCCACGTGCTGGAAAAGGTAGTAGCAGGCGTTCAGGTTGACCAATTTGTAGTTCGTGATATTGATAGTAGCATACTGCTCTGCTTCGTGCCTCAGCACGAAGGAGTTCGTTTTAACTCCTATCTGCAGCTTTGCCATCACGCGTTCCAATTCCACCTTCAATTCATAATAATGATTTTTATATGGAACCAGATCGATACCCAGCAAAGAGGTGGCACGATTCGTCATCACAGCCCCTTCGTCTGGGATATTAGCACCCATACCCACTTTATAGGTTTGGCAGTCCTTCCAGTTGAGTAACTCTTCCTCAGTCTTTATCGAATCAATACTATGGTCGTAATAGTTGGCGATGGTAAAGATGTCATACACTCCAACAGGAATTTTCAAATCATAGAAACTATACGTGATGTCATAATAGCCATCCGTAGAGATTTCTGCTCTTTGTAAGTTTTCTATTTCAGCCTTACTGTAGAACGCCTTGGTATCTGATTCAAAGAACCAGATGTCAAGTTTGGTGATGACAGATTCGTTGTTGAGAAGACTCCCCGCTTTAAAAGGTGCACCTGGAACCCTCAATTTCATGGATAGTCTTACAGTACCTTTGTTATCGGGGGCATTTTCCAGCAGTTGTTCCAAGAGGCCATCGAGCGTGTCATAGTCTGCCACGGGGGAATCCGCGAAGGCTGCATGAACGATACCGTCGCTGTCAACAACATAAGTACGGGGGATTGTCCTTGAAGCAAACTTGTAGTAGAGATTCTTGTCATTGGGTATATAGTAAGGCAAAGTCAAATTTGCCTGGTCCCAATACGATTGAATCTCCTCCTTGGTCTGGCTTCTGGGTACATTGAGCAACGGCACCATCCCCTCATACTTGTCGAAGATTTGCTGCAACACCTGCAGCTCCTGCCGGCAGTCGGGACATCCTGTATCGAAGAAGTTCAAGATATAGACCTGTCCCTTCAACGAGGAGGATGAAAAGCTATTCCCGTTGGAACCAGCCAGCGTGAAGTCAGGAATGAGATCACCGACGTTGATCGCTGTCGTCGGGGTGCCTGCCTCCTCGCTGTCACCCTGGCATGACGCCAGAATGACAACGAAGCAAGACAGAAACAGCGATACACAATATGCTTTCCAGTGTCGTTTCAAAGCTTCAGAGTTTTAAGTGGTTGATAGATCTCAGTCGCCAGCTATTCACCCGCAACTGGAGCAGTTTATCCAAATCTCCTGAGAGATAGAACACAATGGTGTAGAAGTCCTGCCTGTCGAGATATTCCTGGACAGTAAGCTTACGGCCGAGATTCGTATAGAGAGAGCCTATCATACCAATATATTCCGGAATGGAAACATTGAATACATTCTGGCCCGAACTCTTTCTCTCGAGGATGACACGGCAGTCTGTATCTTTCAGCAGTCGTAACGTAGAAATACTGAACTGGACACCATGCAGTGTACCATAGTCCACATCTTCGAACGTAACGGAGTCTTTAACAAAAGGCGTGTAAGTGATTTCGGCATCAGACACCAGTTGATTGCGAGCATCCATCGTACCATTGGCAGTAACGACTCTCATGTCGAAGTCATCGGGGTTCATTTCCGTATCGTCGGACAAGGCCACCGCGAGACATGACAACTGATTGGTGTTCTTCATCAACTCAACATCGTAAGTAGCATACGAATCGTCGAAATGAACCTTTGGCAGGTAGCCATAGTAGAGGTCAGGCAGTTCCTGGGAATACCCGGCATCGGCTCCTACCAGCGAGATACGGAAGTCATCAAACATCTGGGTATCGCTTGAGACAGCATACTCACTGTTGCCAATTCCACTCCACACCACAAACTGATAATCTCCCTCAGGGAGTCCTTCCACCCGAACCTTATAGTTATCGGACTTCAGGGCATCCTGAGTTGCGAAAATGCGCTTGATATATTTTCCATCGGCATCATAGACATAGACATACGCATCCTGCACGTATTTCGGCGCTGCTTCCACATCAAGGATGTTGTAGGAATAGTGCAGTTTGAGCCAAAAACCGTAGGGGCAGTCGTCAGTGTCGTCCTTCACCCACGTGCAGGACACCATTGCCAAGATGCATACTATGGAAAATAAATGCTTCAAAGCACGATATGTAGGTCTCTTATAATCCATGGCTTCACGTTAAGCACAACTTTAAGGTAGGTTTCTCCTTCGTCTGGGGTATCGGGATCGGTAGGAATTTCCTCATACCCAAGACCTGACACATTAGTAACAAGAATCTTATAGAGGTTGTTGCGTACAATAGCGAACTCCATCACGCCCATGACGTTGGACTTGTTGTTGTCCAGGTGACGAATCCAGTAGTTGTAGTAGCAACGATAACCATCATTAGTCTTCTCAAATTTCTTGGCCTTATACAAATCCAGGTTGACTCCGCTGATAGATCCAACACCAATGGCAGCAGCCAATGCTTCTGGCGTGTCATAGAACTTGTAGTTGAAGTAATAGATTACCTCTGGATATTTTGTCTTGTCGGTGAGTAATACCAACGAGCCATTTGAGAGAGTATAGACGCTATTGTAGGGATCCACTTTGGCACGGAAGACAACACCAGTGCTGTAGCCGTTCTTCTGAGCGGGAGCGAACATGCAGTTCTCGGGGCTATAAATCGTATTGTACTGCGGAGTACCATCTGAGGCAGCCGGTTTGAACGTCGTCCAAGAAATGTTATTTCCTTCAGCGAGGTTTCCAAGAAAATACTCATAGTAACTATCGCCATTCTTGAAACTTGTCGCATCAATCGTCTTCTTGAAGAAATAGGGGTCAATCACATAACCGTTGACATCACTCACATTGCTGTAGTTCTCGGGAAGACTCCAGGCGGGTACGTTCATGGATGTCAACACGGCGACGTGGCGGTAAGGATAATAATATTTGGGCAGGTTGACGATGTAGTATCCATCCAGGGTGATAGTCGCATATTGCTGGCTGCTCTTATCGGTCAAGGCGTACGTCTGGTTACTCCTTGCAACATCGATGCGGGCGAGGACACGCTCCAGCGTAATATTAACGACGTTGTCGGCATCATCCGAA
>CADBSN010000296.1 GCA_902797255.1 uncultured Bacteroidales bacterium
AACAGCTATGGAATTGGCTAATGTTACAGATAAAGGTAAGTTCGTAGACTATCCGCAGTTAGTAAAGGCCAGTTCTAAGCCTAAGAAAAAGATTCTTCTTTTGGCAGCTATGTTCCTTGGATTTTTCTTGCCGATTTTTATCCTTTATGTTCGTCAGATGCTTAATAAAAAGATAGAGACACGTAAGGATCTGGAGCAATTGTCTAAGAATTTGTTGATAGGCGAGATTCCTGTTATTGACCATGATGAGTATATACGCACATTGCGAACTAATCTGTTGCTCAGACTTGCCCCCGAGCAGATAGTATTGATGATTGCATCTCCTGCAGATGGAGATGGTAAGACTTTCCTTGCCCAGAAACTTGTAGAAAGTCTCAATACCATTGGCAAAAAGGCATTATATATGGATCTTGACTTGCGTTCCAAGTCTTATAAGGATCATCCTGCCGATGTGTTTGCTAGTAGTTCTTTTGTAGAAGAAATACAGGAGGCAAGGGCCGGTAATGATTTGGTTATACTTGATACCCCTGCGATGGGAAAGTTTAACGATGCATATCAGATTTCCCAATATGCTGATGCTACATTGTTTGTTGTTAAGGCAGAACACACATTGAAGGCTGATGTTGTAGAGTGCCAGAAGAAGTCACTCCCACAGCTGTTATTTGTGCTGAATGGTATCGATATGTCAAAGAAAAAGTATAAGTATCTCAATAACTAGTAAACGATATGAAAAGAATATCAATCCTAATGTCGCTGCTGATGGTGCTTTTGCTTTCTAGTTGCATTAGTACCAAGAAAGTAGCCTATTTCCAGAATCGTGAATCTGTTGATATTGGCTTGTCAAAGGGGCTGTATGATGCCAAGATTATGCCGAAGGACATTCTTCAGATTAAGGTTTTCACGATAACCCCTGAGGCATCTGAACCTTTTAATCTTCTGAAGACCAACACAACAAGTAGTACCAGTTATCAGAATGATTTGAGTTCTGTATATAACTATCTTGTTGACAACAGTGGTGATATATATTTCCCTGTTGTTGGTAAGATTCATTTGGGTGGATTGTCAAAGAATGAAGCAGAGAAACTGTTGAAGTCAAAGATTGCTCCATTTATGTCAGAAAAGGAGGATTTCCTGGTTCATGTCCGTATGATAAACTACAAATATTCTGTTATCGGTGGTGTAAATAAACCGGGAATGTTCACTACCCAGAATGAGAAGGTAAATATTATAGAGGCAATAGCTCAAGCTGGTGACCTTACGCTTTATGGTGAGCGCGATAAAGTCTTCTTGATTCGCGAAAACAGTGAGGGCGAAAAGGAATTCCATCAGTTGAATCTCAATGATGCTAACATCATTTCTTCGCCTTTTTATTACTTACAGCAAAATGATATCATCTATGTAGAGCCGAATAAGGCTCAGGCACGTAGTTCTTATTTCTCTACGTCTACAGGTATGTGGTTTTCGCTCACTAGTGCACTTATGTCTGTCACAACGTTTATCATAGCATTATCTAAATAATGAATATCATCGAAACTCCCATTGAGGGACTGTTAATTGTTGAGCCTCGCATCTTTGAAGATTCTCGTGGCTATTTCTTTGAATCATTCTCACAACGTGAGTTCGATGAGGTGGTTGGCAGGACTGTTTTTGTGCAGGACAACGAGAGCAAATCCAGTTATGGTGTAATGCGTGGTCTTCATTTCCAGCGTCCTCCATATACACAGAGCAAGTTGGTTCGTTGTGTCAGAGGATCGGTTCTCGATGTGGCAGTTGATATTCGCAAGGGCAGTCCTACATATGGTCAACATGTGTCTGTAGAACTTTCAGAGGAAAACCATCGACAGTTCTTTATCTCCAAAGGTTTTGCCCATGGTTTTGTTGTGTTGTCAGAATCAGCGGTTTTCCAATATAAGTGCGATGAGTTCTATCATCCTGAGGCTGATGATGGTATCAGTATCCTCGATAAGTCTCTTGGCATAGACTGGCAAATTCCTACGGATAAAGCTATTCTATCCGAAAAAGATACAAAACATTGTCTTTTCAAGGACTTCGATAGTCCTTTCATATATTAGTTGAATATGGATAAAAATATTATTACAGTAACCTCGCCATTGTTGCCCAATCTTGGTGAGTTTACTGATCTTCTTAAACAGATATGGGATAGTAAGTGGATTACAAATAACGGTGACTTCCACAAGCAGTTGGAGCAAGCATTGGTAGAGTACCTACATGTACCATATGTCTGTTTGTTTACTAATGGCACTTTGCCATTGATGACAGCCCTTCAGGCATTACGTATCACGGGCGAAGTCATTACCACTCCATATAGCTTTGTAGCAACAAGCCATTCCATCTGGTGGAATGACTGTAGACCGGTATTTGTAGATATCGATCCAGAAACAGGCGATATGGATCCCGATAAAATCGAGGCAGCTATTACGCCTAAGACGACAGCGATCATGCCAGTTCATGTCTATGGAAAGCCGTGTGATACAAAGCGCATTCAGGAGATTGCTGACACA
>CADBSN010000297.1 GCA_902797255.1 uncultured Bacteroidales bacterium
TACCATTTAGACCCCCTCTAACACCCCCTTCGGTTCCCCCGTTATCGGGGGCCAGGAATCCCTCTAGGGGGAGGATAACAAGCTCAGTTAACGGAGTTAACGAAGTTAGCGGCCTTCCGGCCTCGAAGTTACCGCCCAGAGCTGGCGCTCTTCGCTCCGACGATACCAAAGAATGTAATCATCAGCAAAGATTCGTCGAACGAAGTGATAACTTCGAGCGCAGCGATAGCTCCTAACAAAGTGATAACTTCCGAAAGTTGAATTATATATTATATACCACTGATTACCTTACTTCCTGACATGCTTGTAGCGGAAGAAGATGGCGAAGAGGATGGCTACGACGAGGGCATAGCCGGCAAAGATGTACCAACAGGTTTGCCAACCTGCTACCACTTCTGCTCCTGATGCGCCACTTGCTTGAGGGTTGAATACATAATTGTTGATGACCTCCTGAGCCACAAGTGTTCCTACGAAAGCTCCTAGGCCGTTGGTCATCATCATGAACAAGCCTTGAGCACTGCTGCGGATGCTTTCGTCGGTTTCCTGATTGATAAAGAGGGAACCTGAGATGTTGAAGAAGTCGAAGGCAACGCCATAGACAATCATCGAAAGGATGAAGAGCCATACGCCGCTACCTGGATTGCCCAATCCGAAGAAAGCGAAACGCAATACCCAGCCCAGCAAGGCAAAGAGCACCACCTTCTTGATGCCGAATCGCTTGAGGAAGAACGGAATGAGCAAGATGCAGAGGGTTTCGCTCATCTGCGACAGGGAGATGAGGATGTTGGCATGCTGAACCCCGAAGGTTTCCTGATAATCGGCAATATCACCAAAGCTGGTGATGAAGGGGTTGGCATACCCGTTGGATATCTGCAGACAGAAGCCAAGAAGCATTGCAAACGCCATAAACACGGCCATACGAGGATTCAGGAACAGCTTGAAGGCATTCAATCCAAGTGCTTCAAACAGAGTCTTCTGCTTACTCTCGTCTTTCATGATAGGCATACGAGGCATCGTCAGCGCATAGGCTGCCATCACGATACTCAAACCACCACTTACCATCCACTGACCAGGTGTTGACTGCAAGCCGCAAAGGTCAACAATCCACATGGTGACGATGAAACCTACTGTTCCCCATACGCGGATAGGAGGGAAGGCCTTCACGGTGTCTAATCCTGCTTTCTCCAACGCAGAATAGGCTACCGAATAGCTGAGGGCGATGGTCGGCATGAAGAATGCGACGGAGAGGGTATAGAATGTAAACAAGATGCTGAAGTTGGGTTCGGGACCAGCTTGATAGCCGTAAACTGATGCACCAATCATAAAAGCACCAGCCAATGCATGGCAGAGACTCAATACTCGCTGCCCTTCGATCCAACGGTCGGCCAGAATACCCATCAAGGCTGGCATAAAGATGCTCACAATGCCCTGAACGGAATAGAACCATCCGATGTTGGAACCAAGCCCTACACCTGCAAGGTAAGTACCCATAGATGTCAGATAGGCTCCCCAGACAGCAAACTCAAGGAAATTTAAGACGGTAAGACGAAATTTCAAGGAATTCATAATCAATAAAATTTATAATTGATAGCGCAAAGGTAGTAAAAAAAGTGAAAAGTGAAAAGTGAAAAGTGAAAAATTGAAAAAACTTTTATCTCATCACTCTTAATTATTAATTATTTTGTATTTTTGCAGTCAAATGACTTTTTGATATGAAACTGAAACAGAATCGGAAAGCACGTACAAAGTTACAACAGCAGAAGGATCATGCGATGAATCTCTTGTTGCTGAAAGCAGCAATCGTTATTGTGGCTACGACGATTGTCGTGTATTTTCTGCCGAGAACAGGTGAGTTCAACTACTCGTACGAACTGAACCAACCTTGGCATTACGGCACCATGATATCGACCCAGAAGTTCAATATCCAGATGAGTGATTCGACTTTGGGAGTGAAACGTGACAGCCTTGCGCGTTCGTTTATGCCCTATTTCACGCGAAACACGCAGCTGGAATCGAACGTGAAAGAACGACTGAGACGACTCAACGCAGATGAACGTCTGGAGAAGCATATCATCACGATGATAGACAGCGTTTATCAGCAAGGAGTGATGCTTGGGACCATGTATGACAGCTTACAGAATCTGGGAACGACTTATATACGTGTCATTCGGGGTAATGAAGCCAAAATTGTTCCATTTGATCGTGTTTTGTCGTTACACGAAGCCTACCAATTCATCGTAGGTCACGGTCTGGCGGGTTTTACCAATCGCGATATTCGAGCATTGAACATCAACACATTCCTGGCAGAAAACTTAACGTATGAATCGATGAAATCGGCGGCAGAACTGCAAGCTGCCTATGAATCGATGAATTCGAGTCTGGGATTTGTTCGCGTGAACGAAAAAATCGTGGACAGAGGTGAACTGGTGACGGAGGAAATCTATCAGAAATTGAAATCGTATGAGGCAGTTATTAACCACCACGCAGAGGAAACAGGCCGATCGGGCATCCTCTTATGGGGACAGATTGCTATTGTTGCATTTGTTTTCCTCCTCCTTGTCTCTTACTTGTCGATATTCCGAGCCGACTATGTTGAAAACCCACGAAGTGCCATTCTGCTCTTCTCGTTGGTGGTATTCTTCTGTGTTGTTTCGTATGTCTTGGTGTCACGCCATTTGTTCCATGTGTTTGTGATTCCTTGTTGTATGGCGCCCATCATCATCCGTGTATTCATGGATTCACGAACTGCCTTCATCGCACATGTAATGATGGTGCTCCTGATTTCGTTGTCGCTCAATAGTCCGTATGAGTTTATCCTCTATCAGATTATTGCCGGTACCGTCGTGATACTCAGTCTGCGTGAGTTGACTCAGCGTTCCCAGATTGTTCAGACTGCGATTATGGTTACCTTGACTTATTATGTGTTCTATGTGGCCTATGAGTTCTCGATTGGTGCAGAAGTCAGCGACTTGGACCGCAGGATCTTCATGTATTTCGGTGTCAACGGTCTTCTGCTGCTCTTCACCTATCCGTTCCTTTGGGTGATGGAGAAAACATTTGGCTTCATCAGCGATGTAACATTGGTTGAGTTGTCGAACATCAACCACCCATTGCTTCAGAAGATGTCGGAAGAGGCTCCAGGAACATTCCAGCACTCTATGCAGGTGGCCAATCTGGCATCGGAAGTCGCCAAGAAGATTGGCGCAAAGTCACAATTAGTACGTACAGGTGCCCTATATCATGATATCGGAAAGTTGGAACGTCCTGTGTTCTATACAGAGAACCAGGCAGGCGGGAACCCTCATAAGCACCTCAGCGCTATGAAGAGTGCGGAAGTCATCATCTCGCATGTGACTTCGGGATTGGGGTTGGCTGACAAATACAATCTGCCAGAACAAATCAAAGGATTCATCTCTACCCATCATGGGCTGGGAAAGGCAAAGTACTTCCTGATTACCTACAAAAACGAACATCCAGACGAAAGCGTTGACGAGAACCGATTCCAGTATCCAGGACCGAATCCACGTACGAAGGAAGAGGCTATCCTGATGATGGCTGACTCAGTAGAAGCGGCTTCACGTAGTTTGACGGAGTATACTGAAGAGGCCATCAGTGAAAGGGTCGATTCCATCGTCGATACACAAGTGCGAGAGGGTTATTTCAGATTCTGCCCAATCACTTTCAAGGATATCGAAGATGCAAAAGAAGTCATGAAAGAGAAGCTGAAAATCATGTATCATACACGAATTTCCTACCCGGAACTAAATAAAAACGCATAAGAAGGCAATAAAATCGCCAAAATTGAGTTAATATAGTTAATGAACAAAAAGTTTTTGATCATCATAGCAGTACTATCGGCATCGGTGCAGGGAGTACGTGCTCAGTGGGATGTGCAGTTTACCGACTTCACAACCCTGCGTTCGTATTATAATCCTGCAGTATCAGGAACCGACGGATTGCTTGATGTATCAATCGCTTATTCGTTGCAGATGGCGGGTTACGATGGAGCTCCTAAAACAATGTATGCCGGTGCCCATATGCCTATCTATTTCTTCGGGCCTCGTCATGGTGCAGGAGTCAGCCTTTTCAGCGATGAAATCGGTATATTTAAGAGTTCTAAACTCTCAGTACAGTATTCTTTCAACATGAAGTTAGGCGAGAAAGGACGGATTGCTGTAGGTGTTCAAGGAGGTATGCTGAATGAGAAGATTGAGCCAGGCAACATGATTCTGGCAGATGCTAACGACCCTGCATTCCCTACATCAACAGCGGAAGGGAAGAGGTTTGATTTTGCTGCTGGATTATACTATTATAGTCCCAAAATATGGGCAGGATTATCCTCCATGCACTTGACTGCACCTACGATTGAAATGAGCGAAAAATATGAAATTAGTCTCGCACGCACATATTATTTTATGGCTGGAGGCAATATAAAGTTAAAAAATACGTTATTATCATTACAACCTGCCGTGATGGTGCAGACAGATTTCCAATCGTGGCGCGAAGATATTCAGTGCAAAGCGTTCTATGAATACGATGCCAGGACTTTCTTCGCTGGCGTAGGATACAGCCCTGGGATATCTGTGACGGCGATGATAGGTGGAAACTTCCACGGAGTGCAGTTAGGTTATTCCTATCAGATGTACACTCAAGGAGTGGGAGCCATTCATGGTACACACGAATTGGTCTTGAACTACAAGACCGATCTCGATTTGTTCAAGAAAGGCAAAAATCTGCACAAAAGTGCAAGATTTCTTTAGATTAGACCAAGTATAAGCAGGTAAAAACAATATTGGATATTACAAAAACAAGAGAATATATGAAAAAAGGATTATTTGTAGTAGGCATTTTAACGCTCTTCATCACCGTCGTATCATGTATGAGTTCACGTGGCTCAGCTGAAGCGACAGGAGGTGAAGTGACAGGTGTTGGTGGTTCTGCTATTTCCGAACCAGCTCCTTATGGGATGGTGTTGATTAAACGCGGTTCGCTGAAAATGGGTACAGATAATACCGACAGCTTGTGGGGCAAGAAGATGCCAGAGAGAGAGATTTCTGTTGACGCGTTTTGGATGGACGAGACCGAAGTAACCAATTCCAAGTACCGTCAGTTTGTACTTTGGGTACGTGATTCCATCTTGCGCGAACGATTGGCAGATGCAGGATACGAAGAATATAGGATTGAGGAAGACAAGAACGGTGATCCCGTTCCTCCACATTTGAATTGGTCGAAATCACTGCCTTGGCGTAATCCTGATGAGGATGAGCAGCGTATATTGGAAAGTGTGTATACCTACCATCCTTTCGACGGCACGAAGATGTTGGATGCCAGCCAGATGAACTATCGTTACGAGACGTTCGACTATGCATTGGCTGCACAACGTAAATATCGACTGAACCCTGCTGAGCGTAATCTTAATACAGATTATGCTGTAAATCCGAATGAACAGGTGATGATTTCGAAGGACACCGCATATATCGACGATGAAGGACGTATCGTTCGTCAGACACTCACGCGTCCATTGTCGAGCATGTGGGACTTTGTCAATACATACATTATTAATATTTATCCTGACACCACTTGTTGGGTGAATGATTTCCAAAATGCGGAGAACGAAACTTACATGCGTCTGTATTTCAGTCATCCAAACTACAATGAATACCCCGTTGTTGGCGTGAACTGGGAACAGGCTAATGCCTATTGTAACTGGCGTACTGACTTCCTGATGAAAGGTTTGGGAGGTAATGCGAAATTCATTCAGCGCTACCGTCTGCCAACTGAGGCAGAATGGGAGTATGCTGCACGTGGAAAAGACGGTAATGAACTCCCTTGGGAGAACGATGATGTGAAAAGCGATAATGGTTGCTATTATGCCAACTTCAAACCCGACAGAGGTAACTACACGATGGATGGTAATATCATCACCTCGAAAGTAGGTATCTATTCTGCCAATTCAAATGGTTTGTATGATATGGCTGGAAATGTAGCGGAATGGACCTCTACTGTCTATACGGAAGCAGGTGTGCTCTCGATGAGTGACCTTAATCCTACTCTCAAATACAATGCTGCTCTTGAAGACCCATATGCTCTGAAGAAGAAGTCCGTACGTGGTGGTTCTTGGAAAGATCCCGAGAGCTTCATCAAGTCGGCTTGGCGTACATCTGAGTATCAGAATGTGGGACGTTCGTTCGTTGGTTTCAGATGTGTAAGAACCCAAGTTGGAACCGCATCAAAGCAAAAGAAATAAAAGGTGAAAACGAATCATCATCAATCATAAAACAGATCGAAAAATGGCAAGAAATAATATCATAGCAAAATTGCAACATTGGATGGATAGCAAACCTGGTCAGATGTTTCTGAACTATGCCTATAGTTGGGGTGCATCTATCGTTATTCTTGGTGCGTTGTTCAAAATCACACATATCGCAGGAGCCGATTTCATGTTGTTCCTAGGTATGGGAACGGAAGTTATCGTGTTCTTCCTCGCAGGATTTGAACGTCCATACGACGTAGAAAAGAAGAAAGAAGAGGTTGAAACCAGTGGTGAGCCTGAAGGCGTACAAGTAAGTGGTGGAGGAACCGTAATTATCGGTGGTATTCCCTCTCAACCTGTTGCTGTGGAAGGTGTTCAACCCCAAGGTGCTACAGAACCAATCGACGCAGCTCAACTGGCTGGTGCAATCGCTTCATCACCAATTGTGACTTCACCACAGTTTGCGGGTATGTGCCCAGAGATGCAGGAAGCTACTCAGACGTATGTTGACCAATTGAATGAGTTGACAGATATCCTAAAGAAGGTCGCAGAACAGTCTGCCCGACTCACTCGTGATTCTGAGGAAATGGAAAACATGAACCGTACGCTTACCGGTATCAACCGCTTCTACGAGATGCAGTTGCGTAGTGTAAGTACCCAGAGTGCTACAATCGATGATGTCAACGAACAGACAAAACGTTTGGCTAGCCAGCTCGAAGAACTTAATCAGGTTTATGCCCGTATGGTTGAGGCACTGAAGGTGAATATGACAGTCAAAGGTGATTCATAGAACAATTGAAAGATTAAAGAATTGAAAAACTGTAGATAAATTGTCAAATAGATAGGAATAAGATGGCAATAAAGAAAAGAAAACTGTCACCGCGTCAGAAGATGATCAACCTGATGTACCTCGTGCTGATGGCCATGCTTGCCTTGAATGTCAGCTCGGATGTGCTCAATGGTTTCTCATTGGTCGATGAAGGACTCAACCGCTCCAAAGAGAATGAATCATTCCAAAACGAGGCAATCTATAAGACCCTTGATGAAGCGATGGAACAGAACCCTGAAAAGGTGAAAGAGTGGTATAACAAAGCGCAGAATGTGCGCCATATGTCAGACTCGCTCTATTCGCTGGCAGAGGAACTGAAATGGGAGATTGTGCGTGAAGCTGATGGAAAGGATGGCGATATCCATAATATAAATAATAAGGAGAACCTTGAGGCTGCCACCCATGTAATGCTGGCTCCTAGCATCGGACGTGGAGGCGAACTCCTCAAAGCTATCAACCACTATCGTGAGTCTATCACAAAGATGGTGAATGATGACAAGATGCGTCAGATTATCTCGGATAACCTGTCGACAAATGTGCCAAAGAAAGCAAAGGTGTTGGGTAAGAACTGGCAGGAATACATGTTCGAGAACACTCCGGTCATTGCTGCTGTTACCCTGCTTTCGAAGTTGCAGAACGACGTTCGTAGCGCTGAAGGCGAATTGCTCCATCAGCTTGTGGCCAATATCGACATCAAGGACGTACGTGTGAACGAAATCAGCGCATTCGTCATTCCGAATGCCCAAACTGTAGTTCGTGGAGGGCGGTTCTCTGCTGAAATCATTATGGCAGCTGTCGATACTACAGCTCGTCCTGAAATTTACATCGGCAACACCTTGCTGAAGTCGAGCAATGGACACTATGAGACCGTATGTAACTCGACAGGTGACTTCACCCTAAGAGGTTATCTGGTGATGCGTAATGGAAACGGGGAGGAAATCCGACGTGATTTTGCTCAACCCTACACGGTCGTTGAACCAGCAGCAACAGTATCAGCAACCATGATGAATATTCTGTATGCGGGTTATCAGAACCCTGTCAGTGTGAGTGTGCCTGGAGTTCCCAAGAACAAGGTAAACGCCACAATGAGTAGTGGTACCCTTACGAAGAAAGGTGACGGAGAATACATTGCAACCCCATCGAAGGTAGGTGAGGATGTGGTCATCACCGTTACGGCTGACAATCAGGGACGCTCGCAAGAGATGGGTAAGTTCACCTTCCATGTACGTCAGTTGCCAGATCCTGCAGCCTATATTGCTTATTCCGATGATAAGGGAAACACGATGCGCTACAAAGGAGGGCAACCTTTTGGAAAGGCAACCTTGCTCAATACCGCAGGAATCAGCGCCGCTATCGATAACGGTATGCTTGACATCCAGTTCCGAGTTATATCATTCGAAACCACCTTCTTCGACAATATGGGTAACGTCATACCAGAAATATCAAAATCCGCTAACTTCACTGATCGTCAGCGAGATATGATTCGTCGACTTAATCGAGGAAAACGATTCTACATTTCAAGGGTACATGCTATAGGTCCAGATGGTATAGAACGTACTTTACCAAGCTCAATGGAGGTAATAATTAATTGATAATCGATAAAACAGAGATATATGAAAAGAGTAATCATTGCAATAGTTGGTGTTTGTTTCACACTGAGTATGAGTGCGCAGCCGGCAAAGAGTCGTGTTACGCAGAATAATACTCAAACAACAACTCCCCAAACGTCTACTCCTGTGCCTACAAAGACTACTGTCAGCAAGACTACAGTTACGAAGACAACAAATGCGCCAGTTCCGTCAGTTAGTAGAGCAAGCATCATGTTTCCGACGGCAGTCGAAGTACCTACTGATGTAGTATGGCGTCGTGATATCTATCGTGAACTAGATCTCTCGAAGGATGCTAACGCACCATTGTATTATCCTGTTGAGCCTCAGGATGGACGTGTGAACTTGTTCACACTACTGTTCCAACTGATCAATACGGGTAAGATTCCAGCATATACCTATGATACCAGTGGACTTGAGAACTTCAATAAAGAAAACCGTATGCATTTCAAGGATCTGCTTGAACGTTATGAAATCCCATACGATTCGGTCAATGCTAATACCATCAAGGTAAATCCCATTGACATCCCTTCTAACGAAGTACTCAGCTATTTCGTGAAGGAAAGCAGCTACTATGACCAGCATACTGCTACTTATCATAGTCGCGTCGTAGCTCTCTGCCCTGTGATGCATCGTTCAGGCGGCTATGTGGACTTCAATTCTCCAAGTATGAGTGCAGATGTGCAGAAGTCGCCACTTTTCTGGGTGAAAATGGAAGATATTGAACCTTATCTTAGTCAGAATATGGTGATGACCAGCAACATAAACAATGCTGCAAACATGTCAATGGCCGATTTCTTCGAGACCAACAAATATAAAGGTACCATCTATATGACCACTAATATGCAGGGTAAGTCGCTTGCACAGATGGTTGGAGATTCTTTCCAGATGGATTTCGATTCTGATTCGGTTATGTACGATACTGAAGTAGCCTCGATGAATGCACTTCAACGTGAACAGAACCGTATTGAGAAAGAGATTGCTGACTTTGAGAAGCATATCTGGGCTGCACCAGTAGATTCTGTTGCATTGGCGCGTCAAGACTCCATAGCTACAGCGGAAGCTGCTTCCAAGAAGACTAAAAAGGCAACTAGTACACGTACTACAACTCGCCAGACCTCTACAAAGGCAGAGAAAACAGAGAAAACGAAGAAAGAAAAGTCTTCAAGTTCTGGTAGTAGTGCTCCACGTGTTTCCGTTCGTCGTGAACGCCATTAATTGAATGGTAAAGGTGTCAACATTTGACCTTTATCTTTCTAATCTCAATAAGTTACTTTCCTTTCGCCGCGGTGAAAGGAAAGTTATTTATTACTGCTTTTTCCTGCAATCTTCATAGAAAATATTTACTTTTCTGCCTGATTATTTGGCACTTTCCCCGATTTGTCGTATTTTTGTGGTTGGAAATCAATAAAAACAGATATAGATATGGCAACTATTCCAGATTTTAAGTATGCTCCTATGTTTCAGGTAGGTAAGGACAATACAGAGTATCGTCTGCTGACAAAAGAAGGGGTGAGTGTAAGTGAATTTGAAGGACATGAAATCGTGAAAGTGTCTAAAGAGGCACTTACTTTACTAGCTCAACAGGCTTTCCATGATGTGGAGTTCATGTTGAGGCGTGAACATAACCTTCAGGTAGCTAAGATTTTGAAGGATCCAGAGGCTTCAGAGAATGATAAATATGTAGCTTTGCAGTTCCTGCGTAATGCAGAAACAGCATGCAAAGGGGTTCTTCCTTTCTGTCAGGATACAGGTACAGCTATCATCCACGGAGAGAAAGGGCAGCAGATTTGGACAGGATTCGAGGACGAAGAGGCACTGAGCCTTGGTGTATTTAATACTTATACGGAAGATAACCTGCGTTATTCACAAAACGCACCCCTCAATATGTATGACGAGGTGAACACGAAGTGTAACCTCCCAGCACAGATTGATATTGAAGCCGTAGAAGGAGCAGAGTATCGTTTTGTGATGGTAGCAAAAGGTGGTGGCTCTGCTAACAAGACGTATTTCTACCCAATGACGAAGGCTACTATTCAAAATGAAGGCACATTGCTTCCTTTCTTGGTTGAAGAGATGAAACATCTGGGAACCGCTGCATGTCCTCCTTATCATATTGCATTCGTCATTGGTGGAACTTCTGCAGAAAAGAACTTGTTGACCGTGAAACTGGCATCCATCAAATATTACGATAATCTGCCAACTACTGGCGATGAGACAGGACGTGCATTCCGTGATGTAGATCTGGAACAGAAACTCCTGAAGGAAGCATTCAAGATTGGACTTGGTGCTCAGTTTGGAGGAAAATATCTTGCTCATGACATCCGTGTCATACGTCTGCCTCGTCACGGAGCTAGCTGTCCAATCGGTATGGGAGTAAGCTGTAGTGCTGACCGTAATATCAAGGCAAAGATCAATAAGGATGGTATCTGGCTGGAGAAAATGGACGACAATCCAAGTGAACTGATTCCAGAAGAATACCGTAAACCAGGTGAAGGCACGAAGGGTATAGAGATTGACCTCGATAAAGGTATCGATGCGGTACGTGCTGAACTGACTAAATATCCTGTATCCACGAGGGTGAACCTCCGTGGTACAATAATTGTAGCTCGTGATATCGCCCATGCAAAACTGAAAGCACGTTTGGATGCTGGTGAAGGCATGCCTCAGTACTTTAAGGACTATCCTGTACTTTATGCAGGACCTGCTAAGACTCCGGAAGGATATCCTTGTGGCTCTATGGGACCAACGACTGCCAACCGCATGGACCCATACGTAGACGAGTTCCAGGCTAACGGTGCAAGTCTTGTGATGATAGCAAAGGGTAACCGCACCCAGCAAGTGACAGATGCTTGTAAAAAGCATGGCGGATTCTACCTCGGTACCATTGGTGGTGTGGCAGCAGTACTCTCACAGAGTAGTATCAAGAGTATTGAGTGTGTAGAATATCCTGAACTGGGTATGGAAGCCATTTGGAAAATCAAGGTTGAAGACTTCCCAGCCTTCATCCTTGTGGATGATAAGGGTAACGACTTCTTCAAGCAGTTGAAACCATGCGCAGGATGTACCATTATGTAATGTGAACCTCTAACCGTAATCAAATCATAAAGAATAGAAATGGAAGACGTAAAACAGTACCTCAATGCTGCCGAAGAAGACATGGAGATGGCAGCAATGAACCTTGAGGAGAAATTAAGCCGTATCCGTGCAGGACGTGCTAATGTGCATATCCTCGACGGAATCCGTGTAGACTCTTACGGAGCTTTGATGCCCCTGAGTAATGTTGCGACCCTTACCACGCCAGATGCACGTTCTATCATCATCAAGCCTTGGGATAAGAACATGCTGAGGGTGATTGAGAAGGCAATCATTGACTCATCAGTAGGCATCATGCCAGAGAATAATGGTGAACAGTTGAGATTGGGTATTCCTGTATTGACAGAAGATCGCCGTAAAGAACTGTCGAAACAATGTGCGAAGGAAGCAGAATCAGCCAAGGTAAGTGTAAGAAATTCACGCCGTAACGCCATTGAGAAGCTCAAGAAGAGTGTGAAGGATGGTGTGCCTGAGGATGTTGAGAAGGATGCAGAAGAAGAGTGTCAAAAGCTTCATGATAAGTATATCAAGAAGATTGACGCCATGCTCGAGGAGAAGAACAAAGAAATCATGACCGTGTAAAAGATGCACGGACTTGTTGTCAGAAATACGGGGAGTTGGTACACGGTACGTGCTGACGATGGTAGTATGATTGACTGTAAGGTGAAAGGTAACTTTCGTCTGAAAGGTATCCGTTCGACCAACCCTGTTGCTATAGGTGATCATGTGGAGATGATTCCACAACCAGACCATACTGCGCTCATCACATCAATTGATGAGCGCAAAAACTATATCATACGCAAGTCGACCAACCTATCGAAGCAATCACATATTCTTGCTGCCAATCTCGACCAGTGTTTCCTTTTTGTAACCATCAATCACCCCACAACCTCCACTACGTTCATAGATCGTTTTCTTGCGACTGCCGAGGCTTATAGTATTCCTGTAATTATCATCTTCAATAAGATTGATCTTTATGACGAAGAAGACAAGGAGTATCTAGATGGAATGAAGAATTTGTATGAAACAATTGGGTATAAATGTTTGACCGTTTCTTTGAAAACAGGCGATGGAATGGAACAAATTCATATCGAACTACAAGGAAGGGTCACGTTATTATCGGGTAATAGCGGTGTGGGCAAGTCTACCTTTATCAACTATTTGGTTCCTGACCTACATTTGAAAACCTGCGAAGTTAGCGATGCCTATAATACAGGTAAGCATACGACAACCTTTTCTGAGATGTACAAAATAGAGGGAGATAATGGTGAACTTAGTTACATCATTGATACTCCAGGTATCAAAGGGTTTGGTACCTTCAATATGGAACGTGAAGAGGTGGGTCATTATTTCAAGGAGATTTTCCGTTTTTCTCAGGATTGCAGATTCAACAATTGCACTCATACCCATGAACCTGGTTGTGCAGTCTTGGCTGCAGTTGAACGGCATGATATAAGTGAAAGTCGCTACAACTCCTATCTGTCGATGCTTGATGACGAAAACGAAGAGAAATATCGCTCAGGTTACTAACGATGTAATTTGAGCATTTTTTTTCGCTGTTCGAACCGTTCCAATTTACGAATTACAACAGCTATTGCTTCTTCTTCTTCCCAACCTCGTAAGGCTGCATATCGACTTACGATATGCTTTAATGTCGGACGAACATGGGTCAAACGAAACAGGCTTTCCAGACACTCTTTCTTCGATGGATTGGACGAAAAATGTGATCGATTGATATCAATCGTGGTAATGTGATACCCGGAATCATCTTTGCGGTATAAAAAATTGCTAAGGTTCGTATCACCATGAATAAACCCTTTTTCATGACAATCTACCAAGAACTGAGCGAGGGCATCTATCAAATCATCATGTTCTTCTGGTTCTTCTCTTAAGATGCGAGTGTCAGGATCTCCACAGAACTCTGTTATCAGATAACCTTGATATAACAAGCCTTTGCTATAGGTCTCAATACAGGCAATCGGAGTAGGTGTGCTTATTCCTAATTCTACTAGTTTCATCCCAAAGAGATAGGCACGTTTAGCCTTGCTCGGACGAATAAGTGTATAATCAAGACGTTGGTGGAACATGGGACGTTTAAAGCGCTTGACTACGAGTTTCTTCCCATCTACCATGAACAATCGAATCTGATTACGTTCGTCATATACCAACTCGCCTTCTGAGTCAAACACCATCGGAAGCGATTGGATGAAATCGCTCAGGAGATGAAATGTTGGATTTATAATGATATGTGCCATAAGTTGGAAAAGGGAATCAGATATCGTATTTAACTTCGATGGTTATTCGCATAGCAGTTCTTTGTAGAGTTGAAGATATGCCTTGATATGTCTATCGTAACTGAATTGAGTTGCATGCTGTTGAACCCTTGTGATTCGCTCAGGTGATTGAACATTTTCTGTAAGTTGCTTTTTTACAAAATCAGCCATTTCATCGGGATTTAACGTCGGCCAAACAAAGGCACAGTCACCACAGATCTCTGGCAGACAAGTTGCGTTGGCGATGAACACAGGTTTCCCAAACTGCATCGCTTCAATAGCTGGTAATCCGAATCCTTCACCCTGACTGGCAAAAAGAAATGCTTCACAATGTCGATAGAGCCATATTTTCTCGTCCGCCCGTATCTTACCACATAGAAAGGCATTATGAGTGGGGAGTTGTTTGATGTGCTCACGTACAATCTTGGCATAATCGAAATGGTCGTCGCCACAAACATAGAGATCGTGATCAGGAAAATGACGCATCATTTCCACCAGCAGATGGAAGTTCTTTTTAGCACGAATCTGTCCAATAGCAAAAAAGAATGGTCGTCCAGTAGTAAAGGCTGGTTTGTCCTCAGGCTGTTCAGAGATATTCTCTACACCATTGTAGATGACTCTCACAGGCTTACCCTTCATATTGAACATTTGTTCCACTTGTCGACCCACAAATTGCGATATACAAGTTACCGCATCTGCTTGATTGATAGCGCGTTGCAAAAAGAATCGATGTTTCAATTGGCGAATCCAATTTTTCTCTGTCAAAAAGTTCAAGTCATGAATTGTAAGAACAAACTTCTGATATTTCCCCCTTTTCCGTTTGATTTGTTGTTGATTGGTTGAATGCCACAAATCTACGGAGGGTAGTCCTTTACTGAAATACTTGTGATATTTGTTGCGAATAGTGGTCATCTGAACATTTGTATTGCATTCGGTTTGAAAACCCTCAGGCAATAGAAAATGGAATGATAATGTTTCATCATCTACCTCTTGGTAGAGACGGTAGTAATTTTGGGCAATCTGTCCGAAACCGCTTGTAGGATTGCCAATCTCACAAATGTCAAGCAATACAGTTTTCTTTCCCATATTACAAAGGTATGCATTTTTTGAGGTATGACAATGTTTTTTCGTGGTGAAAACATAAAAAATGGTATAAAAATGTCGTTATGCGAGAAAAAATCAGTAATTTTGAGGCCTTATTCAATGCTTTATCAAACAGATGAACATACTTGTAATTAGGTTTCGACAGATGGGAGATGCGATATTGGCTACTTCATTGCTCAATACGTTGCGTCATAATTTCCCGGATGCTCAAATCCATTTCGTATTGAATGAACGGATAGCACCTTTGTTTGAGGGACATCCGTCTATCGATCGTTGCATTACGTTTACCGATGATGAACGCCATCACTCCCTTACCTACATTCGAAAAGTGTGGCGTGTTGTCCACGAGATTCATTACGATGTCATCATCGATATGCGCAGTACGATGAATACGATGCTTTTTGCCATCTTTTCTCCTTCTACGAGATTCAGAATTGGGGTGGATAAAGGGTATACGAAGATAGCGTTTAACCATACTATCGATACATGTGGAGCTAAATACTCGATGGTAGAATACGACACACGGTATGCTTTACCGCTCCAAACATTACATCCCATAGTTCCTATTTGCGCTTTCACACTACATATAACAGATGCAGAAAAGCAAGCGTTCGGTAGCTATCTTACTGCTCAAGGTATCAATCTCAGTCACCCTGTGATGTTGGCAAATGTGACAGCTAAACTTGCATCAAAAGTATGGACGGAGAATAGGATGGTTTGGGTGTTGAATCACTTCATAGAACAATATCCTGAGTATCAGATTATCTTTAATTATGCACCAGGACAGGAAGAGGAGAACGCGAGACGTATTTATGCTCAAATGGGAAAGCCCAAACAGGTATTCATCGATGTGCAAGCTCATTCCTCTCGAGAATTAGTAGCTATGGCAGGTTACATGACCCTCTTCTTTGGAAACGAAGGTGGTGCTCGTCACATTGCTCAAGCTGCTGGCTGTCCATCGTTAGCAATTTGTGCGCCAGAGAACAGCAAGAAGGTTTGGATTCCTCAAACGCAAGTACTGGCTGAGGGTATCTCACCTGTCGATATCTTGAATGAACAGAAAGTGACAGAAGAGACCTATCGCCAGATGAGTCGGGAGGATAAATATAGTTTGCTGACTCAAGAATACGTTTGGAATAGGTTACAGACATTTATGACAAAGTTATGAAACATAAAAGGATTGTCAGAACGATTTGCAGCCTTCTCTTAGTCGGTCTGGTGGTATGGGTGTGGAGCCGTTGGAATGTGTGGTTTGGCAACCCAACGGAATCTTCTTATATTTCTTCGCCCATTCCATCGAGGATTTTACTTACTTTTAGCGATTCCATCGGTGAAAACCGCAATGTAAGTTGGCAATGCGATTCTGTGTTACTTCCTTCACATCTTGAATTCCAAGATATGGAAGGTACCATTATTCAATCTATTCCTGCAAAAGGAGAAATCTGCGAATCTCCTGGAGGAAAATCCGCATTTTACGTTGCTCGTTTACGCGGATTGCAACCTGGGCATCAATACCGCTATCGTGTTTGTACCCATGAGCGATATTCCGAATGGTATCAGTTTACCATTCATCCCCATCGTAACGCTACAGAATTCCTTTTTGTAGGGGATATTCAAGATACCATTGCAGGTATTGCTAATCAGTTGTTGAAACAAGCATTTATGCGGCATCCCCATATGGAATTTCTCGTTTGTGGAGGTGATTTGATTGAACGTCCACTCGATTGTTATTGGGACGAAATGTTCAAAACCCTCGATTCCATCGCTCAAGTTATGCCGATTCTTACGGTTACAGGCAATCACGACTATTGGAAAGGAGTGATTTGCCAGCTCGATCCTAGGTTCTGGTTAGTCAACTCTTTCTATCAGGATTCTCGTGTGGGCGACAATCAACTCTTTTCGTTCGAATATGATAATATTCAGTTTTTCTGCCTTGATAGCAATCGAGAGTTTTGGTATCTTTGGCAGCAACGTGAATGGCTGAAACATCAGTTGGAAGCGAGTGATGCCAAGTGGAAGATTTTGGTGCTTCATCATCCTCTTTATTCTATCAAAGGGTCCATGAACAATCTGATTCAACGATGGATGTTCGATGATTTGGTACAGGAATATGGCGTTGACCTCGTTCTTCAAGGTCATGAACATGCATACGCAAGAATGAGAATGGATGGTAAAACGACCCCAGTATACACCGTCAGTCATTGTTCGCCAAAGAACTATCGCATTGAATTTGATGATCGTTTTGATCGTTTTGGATCAGGTAGTCGCTATTATCAAAAGGTGAGAACCCATAATGATACCCTCTTTCTGACTGCCTATGACGCTACTTCTGGAATGCTTTATGATTCGCTTCAAATACAAAAGAAGGGACATCAGACTATAGTTGTTGATCTCGCTCAGTCAATTCCAGAAATCATTACATTCATTCCAGATGTCAATAACCGTAAAGACCGACAATTTGCAGAGCGTATTCAGACATATAAAGATAGAAAAGGAATTAAATAGTCTCACGAAATGAAGATAAAGAAGTCCTATACATCCACTCTCCTCGCTTTCGTATGTAATCTTACGATGGTTTATCTCGTCTATGGTATCTGTCGTCTTGCATATCTGTTTGAAAACTGGAGTGTACTCTCAGCTGGTTTCGACACGCTTTCGTTCTGGGAGGTTTTCAAGGGGTGTTGGATGTTCGACACTTCTGCCATCCTCTACACCAATGCTCTCTATGCTGTGATGATGTTGTTTCCTTTCCATTTTAAGGAAACAAATTTTTGGCAATCGGTTGCGAAGTGGGTATTTGTTGTTGTCAATACAATCTGTATTGTTGCTAACTTGGTCGATGTAGTCTATTTTCAGTATACTGGACGTCGAACGACTTCTTCAGTCTTCAGTGAGTTTAGTCACGAGTCAAACTTAGCAGGAGTGTTTGGCGTGGAGCTTCTCCATCATTGGTATCTGGTACTGTTAGGTCTTTTGCTCATAGCAGTTCTTATTTTTCTTTATGTGAAACCAAAGGGCAAACTGACCCTCAAAGGTTGGAAATCCTACCTTATTTATTATACTATACATCTCCTTTGCTTTGGCCTTTATATTCCTATAACTATCTGTGGTATGCGAGGAGGTGCTACTACGGCCGTTCGCCCCATCACCATCAGTAATGCCAATCAATATGTCAACCGGCCAGCAGAGGCTGCACTGATACTTAATACGCCGTTCTCTTTAATACGTACGATTAACAAGAATGTGTTTGTTGATCCGAATTATTTCACCCGTGAAGAATTGGCTACAATCTATAATCCTGTACACACTCCGTCCGATAGTCATACCCTTCGTAAGAAAAATGTTGTTGTGTTGATTCTTGAGAGTTTTGGAAGGGAATACATAGGTGCCTACAATAATCAGCTTGATAACGGCCATTACAAAGGCTACACACCATTTGTTGATTCGCTCATCCTACATTCTGTGACATACGACTACACCTTTGGGAACGGTCGTAAGAGTGTTGATGGTATGCCATCCATTCTGTCTAGCATACCCCGTTTCATCGAACCATTCTTCTTGACACCTGCATCTCTCAATGAAGTAAGTGGATTGGCAGGAGAATTGAGGAAAGCAGGCTATTATTCGGCATTCTTCCATGGTGCAGAGAACGGGTCAATGGGCTTTGAAGCATTTGCTCATGCCACAGGCTATCAAGATTATTTCGGACGTACAGAGTACAATCAGGACAAGCGTTTTGGGGGTGACAAAGATTTCGATGGCATGTGGGCCATCTGGGATGAGGAGTTCCTGCAATTCTATGCCCTAAAGATGAGTGAGATGCAGGAACCATTCATTACAACTGTTTTCACGGCTAGTTCACATCATCCATACGTGGTTCCTGAACGCTATCGCGACATCTACAAGGATGAACCAGGGGATGATAATATCATGCATAAATGTATCAGATATTCTGATCATGCTTTACAACTCTTTTTTGAGACAGCCAGTCGCCAACCCTGGTACGAGAATACGCTTTTCGTGCTTACTGCCGACCATACCAATCTCAGTTCACGACAAGAGTATCAAACAGAAATGGGATTAGTTAGTGTGCCGTTGGTCTTCTTCGACCCATCGGGTGAACTGAAGCCAGAACGTCGTGCTGGTATTGCACAGCATATTGACATTATGCCAACAATACTAAATTATTTAGGATATGATCAGCCATATATGGCTTTCGGCATTGATCTCTTCAATACACCAGTTGAGCAGACATGGCTAGTCGGCCACAATAATGGTATTTATTTCTATGCCAAAGGTGATTATGTTATCTTGTTTACAGAAGGTGGAACCCTCAAGGCCATTTATAATTTTAAAGAAGATTGGTATATGAAAAACAACCTATTGGGGAAATTAGGCGATATAGAGCAACAGATGGAACGAGAACTGAAAGCCATTATCCAGTCCTATATGGAGCGTATGATTGAAGATCAATTGGTGATTCATTAGTCTGACTTCAGCTGAAGCCCAATACCTGCTATACCTTTTATTTGTGGGTCTTGCATGAAGTGGTTGACCTTATATTGGTAAACATGTCCTGAATCTACTTCAATTGGAACGATTCGTTGAGTGATGGTTGTGTATGGGAATCCATCACCTTCGTTACTTCCTTTTTTATTATAGATACCCACTTTGATTGTGTCTTTCCTGATTTCCGATGAATCACATTCAAGAGTTCCAAGTAAATACAAGTCGTTATAGGGATAGGAACTGGTGAATCGTACGCCAATAATTGCCACTATCTTTCCCGAAGATGTGATGGTAGGTAGCATAAACGAAACGGTATCATCGGTTTTCCAATCCCATAAGTCAACATCATGATATTCATGTAAAATCGTCCCTCCTGAACAAGCTGTCAGCATGAAAAGTGATAAGATGTAGCTTGTTTTGAGAAGGAAAAATCTTATTAAATAAGACGTTAACTGCTGGCAATTTACTATCTTTCTTTTCACTCTTTTGGTTCTTCTGTGTTTTTCTTCTTTTTCTTTTTCTTCTTTTTCTTTGTAGAGTCGAATCGGTTGATGTTGTCCTGATCCAGCAAGTCAAACGGACGATTGTCCATAGGTGTAGCATCCTCGCGTAACGACATAGGTTTCTTTCCTTCGCGATTCATGCTGATGATTTCCAACGCCCGAGCCGCAGTAATCGTTTCCTCTCGCACCAAAGAATGTTTATCTGTTGAGTAGGTAATCATCTTCGCCATAATGTCCGATTTGAAATAGTAGTATTCGTCGTCCATTGTGTGCAACGTTATCTCGCGTGAAGGCAATCCTTTCAGCGATTCTACGTATTGGTCAACCTCATAATTCATACAGCATTTGAGTTTTGCGCATTGACCAGCTAGTTTCTGAGGATTGAGCGAGAGATCTTGGAATCGTGCAGCACTGGTTGATACACTAATGAATTTCGTCATCCAAGTCGCACAACACAATTCACGTCCACAAGGTCCTATTCCACCGATTCTACCAGCCTCTTGTCGAGCACCAATCTGTTTCATCTCAATTCTCACTCTGAATCGTTCTGCTAGCACCTTGATGAGTTGGCGGAAATCTACACGATCGACTGCGATATAATAGAAGATTGCTTTGCTTCCGTCTCCTTGATATTCTACGTCACCAATTTTCATCTCCAGACCTAGGTTCTTGGCAATTTGGCGCGATTCTATCATCGTCTCATGTTCGCGTGCTTTGGCTTCAGCAAACTTGTCCATATCTACTGGACGTGCTTTACGGTAGATCCGTTTGAATTCTGTTCCTGGACGCAAGTTGGCTTTCTTAACTTGTAAGGCTACGAGTCTACCTGTCATCGTAACCGTTCCGATATCATGGCCAGGACTTGCTTCCACGGCTACGATGTCTCCTTTTTCTAACTGTAAGTTGTTCGAATTGAGAAAATATCCTTTACGAGGAGGCTTGAACTGTATCTCCACCAGTTCCGATGCTTGTTCGTTGTCTGGTAAATCGGCCAGCCAATCGTATGAGTTGAGTTTGTCGGTTTGTCTGCTGCATCCTTTCACTGAGAGTCCACAACAGTTGTTACCTACTTTGAAATCGTTCATATTATATCTCGTCTATTGTTTTAATCTTTTATCGGTCTGCCTTCGCTATCGAACCTCAGTTTAGGTTTACGTGGGCTCTCTTTCGGTTTCTCTTTATGCCATTCTTTCCGATCACCTTTCGGCTTCCTTTCTGATGTTTTCTTGTCAAATGGTCGAGACTTGAAATAATGACTGTCATTATCGGGACGGTAGTCAGCACTTCGATCTCCCCATTTGAAGTTATGGCGATTAAGACGTGGTTCTTCCTTTATTGCGTCGTCATCTTGTTCTTTTGTAGAGTCGTTTTCCCGTTTATGCCCTTTGAATTTCAGGTTTCGTTGACGATCTTCAGATGTCTTGATATCCATGCCTTCCTCACGGCGTTCCTTCAGTTTTCCTTCGAACACCTGATATTTACGGAATTCACACTCTAACGCTCCATTGTAGAGTATGATGCGTGTAGAAGGACGGAATCCGATTCTTGAAAAACACTCCTCGTGATAGCTGAGAATCCATGCATCATTTCCAACAAATGAGTGCTTGAGGGTTCTGCCTATATCGCCATACAAACCTAAGATATCTTCGCTGGTGATACGTTCTCCGTATGGTGGATTGGTTACGATGATTGCTGGCTGTTGAGGCTGCTCCATATCACGGATGTCTTGTTGGCTCACTTCTACAAAACTGCCTACACCTGCTGATTTCACGTTCTCCTGTGCGATTGCGACGGCACGACGATTGATGTCGTATCCGTAGATCTTATGATTGAATTCCCGCTCTTGAGAGTCATCATTATAAATCTCGTCAAAGAGGTCAGGATCGAAGTCTTTCCAACGTTCAAACGCAAATTCTTTACGGAATACTCCTGGATAGATATTACGTGCAATCAATGCTGCTTCAATCAGAATCGTACCAGAACCACACATCGGATCAATGAAATCGGAATTACCGTCCCATCCCGTCAGCATAATCATACCTGCAGCCAATACTTCGTTCAGTGGAGCCGTTACTGTTCCCACTCTATAACCTCTATGATGTAAACTCTCGCCTGAACTGTCGAGTGAAATGGTTACAAGATCCTCTGCGATATGCAAGTTGATTCGGATGTCTGGATTCGAGATTCCCACATTGGGTCGTTTGCCAGTTTTTTCCCTAAAATAGTCGGCAATTGCGTCTTTCACCCGATAGGCTGCGAAGCGCGAATGTCGGAACTCTTCTGAGAATACAACTGCATCCACAACGAAAGTGCTGTCGTTATCCATGTATTTTGACCAGTCGATTTTCATTACCTCATTATAGACTTCGTCAGCATCCTTTGCTTTGAACTCACATATCGGCATCAGTATTTTTACGGCAGTACGCAGGCAGAAATTCGCGCGATAGAGCATCGCCTTGTCGCCCGTGAACGACACCATACGTATACCTTGCTCAATATTCTGAGCGCCTATTTTCTCTAATTCTTTTGCCAAAAGCTCTTCAAGGCCGGCAAATGTTTTGGCTATTATCTTCATTCTTTCTTTCAGCTTTCAACTTTCAACTTTCAATTTTCAACTATTTATAGTCCTCCCCAATCTTCTGGTCTCACGATGTGGCTCTTGCGTTTCTTGGCCTGTACCAGTTGCTCACCAGGTTGCGTGCTTTCTGTTACCCAGAGGTTACCACCGATTACTGTTCCGCGAGCAATTGTGATACGTCCCAATATGGTAGCGTTACTATAAACAATTACATTATCTTCCAATATCGGGTGACGTGGTTTTCCTTTGATAGGGTTGCCGTTTTCATCGCAAGGAAAACTTTTTGCTCCGAGTGTCACACCTTGATACAACTTCACATTCTTTCCGATGATACAGGTCTCACCGATTACTACACCCGTTCCATGATCGATGGTGAAGTAATCACCGATTTGTGCACCTGGGTGGATATCGATACCTGTCTCCGAATGTGCCATCTCTGTTAGGATACGAGGAATCAGTTCAACTCCCATAGTCAACAATTCATGTGCCACACGGTAGTTGATAAGTGCTTTGATGACCGGATAGCAGCAGATGATTTCATCGTAGCTCTTAGCTGCTGGGTCGCCATTATAGGCTGCTTCAACATCTGTCTGAAGGCTGTGACTGATATCTTTTAACCGTTTGATGAATTGTTCTGCCTGTTCCTCATTCATGATGCGTGTAGCCAACAGGTCTTTCAGCAGCATTTTTTTTGTATCTACGCTACGCGTATCGTCGCCGTAGAAATCTGGAAAGAGAATTGACCTTGCAAGTGTAGCAATCTCTTTGGCTGTGTTGATGGGGTATGCGTAATTCATTCCTTCTTATTCTATTGTTTTCAACAGTTCTTTTGCTGATTCGTCGCCCATATCTGCTGCTTTTTGCAGATTGGCCTTCCCTTGTGCCACTTCACCGTTCTGGGTTTGTGCATATCCCAGTATGCGGAGGGCATTCACGTTTTGCGGATCAATCGAAAGAAGTTTGTTGGCGATATTGATACATTCGTCTATCTCATTCACTCTCAACAGCAGCGCACACTTCTCGATATAGAGCACAGCTGCTTGAGGTGCCATACTGATAGCAGTGGTGAGGTCGTCAAGTGCCTGTTGATACATCCTTGCTTTCTGCTCGAGTTTCGCTCTGTCATAATAGAATGATGTATTCACTTTGTTGTTGCTGAGGAAACAATACTGGTTGTAGTCATTTACGGCATCACGATAGTGTTCGGCTGCAGCATGGAGCTGACCTCTGCGAAGTACGTAATTGGCTGCTTCAGCTGGCATTGGGGTTGAGAACATCGCCAGAGCGCTGTCGATCATCGCTATCTGTACATCCAGACTGTCGCCTGCTCCTTCGTGGGCAAGGCTGGCCGCATAATACACTTCGGGCGAACGGCCTTGGGTGCGGTTGATGGCATCATAGTGGTCAATCGCAGCCTTGAAGTCCTTCTTCGACATCAGTATCTGCCCTTTCAGCATCTTGTATTCTATGATATCGGGTTGTTCTGCTAATGCTTTGTTGATATAGTCTAACGCCAAATCGAATGTCCATTTCTCGTAGGGAGGTTCGGGTTGGTACACCAGTTTCGTGTTGATAATATCTGCCACCTTGGTGTTGGCCAGGGCTTTCTCCGTACTGAGTTTGAGATAGGTCTGCAGGTCGCGGTCGGCTTCATCAAAACGATGCAGGTCGATGAGTGGGGTTGCTCTTCGGAAATACCCTTCGGCATTATCTGGATAAGTCTCAACAAACAGGTTGAGCAGGTCGAGATATTCCTCGTTCGGCATGCTTGAAGATTTCATATAGAGGTAAACCAGACTCTCTGAGGCATTATCGGGTAGTCCCTTTGCTATGTGTATGTTGTCGAGCGCCAATGAGTTGACCTTTGTGGCGAGGGCTTTGATAGACAGGGTGTCGGCAAATCCGATTCCGAGTACATAGCCGTTATTACCCATCGAAGGTTGGGTTGTACCGATCAGTTCTCCTTTAGCGTTAAACACAGGAGCACCCAGATACGACTCATCTGTAGCATACGACACAGTATAGTACGGGCAGTTGCCTGTGATGGTATTGATTGAACTGACTTGGGCGCTTGGACACGATGTCAGTTTCTCTTTCGTGTATTTGAGGGTGAATACCATTGCGCCTTCCGAAGAAAAGGATTCAGCTTTGGTGAGTGCTACATTTTTCTTCTTCGTGCTTACTTTGAATTTTACCAGAGAGTAGGTGTCGTCTGCACCCAGAATCCACTTCACAGGACTTTTATCCCCATTAACATCCACCACGACCGCACTATATGCTCCCTTGAATAGGTTGTAATCAGCTAGGGCCACACCTTCTGTATTGAGATAAAATCCTGTACCTGAATTCATCAGGTTACCCTCTTTGTCGTATGTCAGGACTGACACGATAGCTTTCATTGCTTTGCTTCCCCACTTGGGGGCGGCAGCCTCTTGAGCCTGTAAGGTCAGTGTGATCACACTTATGGTTGTTATGATGATTGTCTTTAGTTTCATATATTTTTCTTATTCATCTTATCAAAATCCTTTCCCCCATCTCTTTTAGGGAGGTTGGAGCTATTTTTTACTGCTTAATAGTTCTCTTGCATTGTTCAATGCAGCTTCGGTCAGGGTAGAACCACTCAGCATGTGAGCTACCTCTTCTATCCGCTGTGTTGCGTCTAGTTCGATAATATGGGTCAGGGTGGTATCGTCTCCTTCCTCTTTGTACACCTTGTAGTGATGCTGTCCCAGAGCAGCAATCTGGGGTAGGTGGGTGATACTGATGACTTGACATCCTTGCCGACTCATGCCTTGCATCATCAGCGCCATCTGTTCAGCTATCTTGCCTGAAACTCCCGTGTCGATTTCGTCAAAGATGATGGTAGGTAGTTTCGCAGCGCTGGCAATCAAAGCTTTCAGCGACAGCATCACTCGTGCGATTTCACCACCCGATGCAATCTGCGAAAGGGGTTGGGTAGGCACGTTCTTGTTAGCTGAGAAGCGAAATTCCACCTTGTCCATTCCGCTCCATCCTGGTTCAGCCATCTGAGTCAGGTTCACGTCGAATGTCACATTAGGCATACCCAGTGCAACAAGTCGGTTTACGATGTCCTGTTCCAATACTTGCTTGGCTGCCTGTCGCATCTCTGTCAGTTTCTTGGCTTGCACCATCACGGCTTCCTTCGCCTGACTGAGGCTTTGCTCCAGTTCTGCGATATGTTCGTCACTATGGTCTATCAGGGCCAAATCACGTTCCAGTTCCTTTTGTAGCTCGATGAGTTCAGCTACGCTGTCCGCATGGTGTTTCTTTTGCAATGAGTATAAAGTGTCCAGACGTTCCTCCACTTGTTCCAATCGCTGAGGGTCGTATTCCACTTCGTCAGCATTTTGTGCGATTTCATCGGCAATATCTTTCAGTTCGATATAGCAACTGTCTAACCGACGCGTCAGGTCTTCAACCTTTCCGTACACGTGGCTTGCATTCTGCAGAGCAGCTACGCTTTGCTTTACACGCTCCAATGTATTGGCATCTTCATCTGCAGCCAGACATTGTTGCGCCATATATAAGTTCTTCTTGATGTCTTCCGCATGACTTAGCATCTCCTGTTCAACCTCCAGCTCTTCTTGTTCACCTTCTACGAGCGAGGCTTCTGCCAGTTGTTGGGCTTGGAACCGCATATACTCCTCTTTGTCACGACTTTGAAGCGCCTGCTCTTTCAGTTCCTGCAATTGCTGGCTGATGGTCACCATGTGCGAATAACGATTGTAATAATCCTTCATTTCATCAGTATCACGAGCCAGAATATCCAATAGGTTCAGTTGGAAGTTCTCCTTTCCCAAGAGCAGATTCTGATGTTGCGAATGGATGTCGATGAGTTGGTTACCCATCTCCTTCAACAGCGATAGGTTGACAGGTGTGTCGTTGATAAACGCGCGGCTTTTGCCTTCAGCCGTTAATTCGCGTCGAATGATGCATTGCGACCCATCGAAATCGAGGTCGTGTTGCACAAAGAATTCTTCATCGACTAATTTGTCGGAGAGGTCGAACGTAGCTTCTATCATACATCGCTTCTCACCGGCTTTTATCGTTTTCGTATCTGCTCGTTCGCCTAACAACAACCCTATGGCACCAAGAATGATAGATTTACCAGCACCAGTTTCGCCGGTGATGACAGAAAATCCTGAATGCAAACTGATGTCCAGTTGATCAATCAGCGCATAGTGTTCAATATGTAACGATTTAATCATACGAAAGTCGTCGTGACAAAGCGTGTGTACCGTTCTTATGCGGTTTTGCTCTGCAAAGTTACAAATAATATCGCTTTGCGCAAAATGCAACGCCTATTTTTTTCATTTTTCACTTTTCATTTTTCACTTTTCACTTTTCATTTTTCATTTTTCACTTTTACATTTTCCCTCATAAAGCCCTCTTTTTTTCTCTTTTGAGAAAACCATGCACCCATACAAACGAAAAAGTGCATGTCCCTCACGAGCATGCACCCTTTGCAATCAAAATTCTATATGTTATGTTGTCATGAGTAATTTCATTTACTATTTACTATTTACAGTTTACCGTTTACTGTTTACAGTTTCTCCCCATAGAGGGGGAGATGCCCAAAGGGCAGAGGGGGTCTTTGAACTTTGAACTTTGAACTTTCAAGTCCTCCCCCTCGGGGGAGTTAGAGAGGGGTCTTTACATTCTTGCTAAAGATTGGAATCTTGGAGCTCTCCAAGGATTAGCGCGGAAGCGGTTGCGCTGTGGGAATGATGGAGCCTGTGCTGCAGGACGGAGTTCCTTCTGTACGCTCTCGATAGCGCTTGCCA
>CADBSN010000298.1 GCA_902797255.1 uncultured Bacteroidales bacterium
ATTGAGATTGACAACGACCAGTATGACTGGTGGAGCTTCTTGACCGCCATCAACACAATTATCGAGAGCACTACCCACTCGGAAGACAAGAAACTGGGGTATTTCTTTGCTAAGGCAAAAGACTGTAAAATTACAGCGAATACATTCGTGGGTAAAGTCATCTTCTACCTATGGAACGACGTGTTTAAGGACAACGAATCAAACCACAAGGCATTCAAGGACAGCAACGGCGAGATGCTTGCCTTCCATAGGTTCTTCCACGATGACGGCTCTGTGAACACTAACGTAGTCATCAAATTCCTGCAAGACCTGGAGGTCTATCCGTTCGAAGTTCTCGATGACGGCACGTCGGCACCAAGCACCACGGTGCCCAACGCAAAACGCCAGCGGGACAATTCACGATACAGCGTGAACGGCAAAGACGGGCTGAATAAAGCCCAAATGACTCGTGAGGCTTTCAGACTCTATATTGACGCTCATCCCGAAGATGACGCACAGGCGATAGCACAGTCATGGAACGGTTTGGGACTAAGAGACTATGTGCGCCACCTAGTGGAGACGGAAGACGAATTTAACACTCGCACCAATGGCTCCTCAGACCCAAACAAGAGGGCTACTGAGTTTGGACTTTCTAATGGCGAGAAGATATACCTTTCAACGCAGTTCGGTATAGGCAACATTGGCAGATTTATTGATGCCGTGAACAATGCAGGCTGGAACATTCGGATAGAAAAACAGGCATAAGCAGAGAATGAAGGTTCTGATAGAGGGATATTACTACGATCCTGCTATGCTGGAGCGTGAGCAGGTGACCGACGGACTGATTGAGTACCACCGACGTCCGAGCGACGGCTTTGTGTGCTATAACTACGTCGGTCATGTGTATTCTCCAAAGTTGAAAGACTATATATTTTTCCTGCCCAAAGTGGTGCTAGAGGAAAAAAGGAAAGAAGACGACGGAGACGACAGAGTGTTCGGAGAAAAGCCGGAAGACATCATCTGCGTAAGTGACAAGGACGGCAAAATGGATACAGCTCAACGCGGATTTGTTTGCGAACTAGCCGTTTGGGTGTACAGGGCGCTGATGATATACAGGGAGACACATCCCAACCAAAATATTCTGCTCGAACGCAACATAGCGCAGATAGGCAACCGGAGGCAACGACTGAGCGACACTCTACTGGACATCATTCTAGAGCTGATACGTTTTAACCGCGAAAACCAGGACTATGTGCTGTTCGTATTAAAGAGCATCCATTCTGGTTACAACAAAATTAATTGGAGACGCACCATCGCCCACTCGCAGGCCATTGTGCAGGACGACGTTCCTGTTTACCTGCGACCTGTCAACAAGAAAAAGCAAGTTAACTATGACGAGGAGCTGTTCATCATATATTACTCCATACTGAATTACATTTCGAATCACTACGGATTCCATGTGAATATCAACATGGGGTTCGAGTTGATTACGGGTTCCAAGTTCAAGCACTATTTGGATGGTTACGGACGTGTGCGTATGAAGCAAATACGCTACAAATATTTCTCGGACAAGGCACTGCAGCTGTGGGAGCTTTGCTATGCATTCTTCGACAAGTCCCATGCCATCAACGTGCACGACGACCAAAAAGAGTTTCTGCTGGCCCAAAACTTCAACATCGTCTTTGAGGCCATCATCGACGAATTAGTGGGGAGCAAGGATATTCCTTCGGGACTCATAGAGCAGAAAGACGGCAAACGGGTGGATCACATGTACACCTTTGCCGACCTGGTTTACCCTGGTACCTTGCAGAAACAGACCCAAAAGGAGATTTACTATATAGGTGACTCGAAATACTACAAGATAGGTTCTTCAGTTGGAGACGAGTCCGTATATAAGCAATACACGTATGCACGAAATGTGATACAATGGAACCTTGACCTTTTCTTGTCGGATGATGAGGAGAAGAAACAGACGGACAACCCCAAGAACATCTGGTTGCGCGACGAAACGACTGAGGGATACAACATCATTCCCAATTTCTTTATATCAGCATTCGTAGACAATAAACTGAGTTTCGAGAACGACAACCTGAAAAAACGTGATACGGTGTTCAATGCACGCCAGTTTGAGAATAGGCTGTTTGACCGAGACACTCTAATTATCACCCATTATGATGTGAATTTCCTGTATGTGTTGTCACTCTACGCCCGTAACAATACATTCGCGAAAGCATCATGGAAAGTACAGGTTAGGGAATTGTTTAGGAAAAACATTCAAGACGAACTGAACAGCAACTATTCGTTTTATGCCATCACTCCCCGTGAAGGAGTCAACGCAGAGCAATTCATGCAGCAGAACTTCCAGCAGTTACTTGGCAAGGTGTACACCCCATACGGAGAAACAGGAAGCCAGGAGTATTATTCGGTGGCATTAGACAACGAAGAACGCTTTATCAACGAGAACGAAAGAACGTTGTCCTTGTTAGCCCCATACTTCTATATAGAGAAATGTCCTGTTGGTACCAATCCTGAAACGATCCTACCCAAGGTTGAACAGCAGGCAAAGGGTGCTGTGGTTCCAACATCACTCCTCACGTTGCATTATGTGCAACGCTATCTGAAGGACAACTTCCTAATAGGTTGCTACAAGAACGATGCTCAGCTGAATTGGATAATGGGTGCCAACGACAAAGGTACAAACTTGTACAATGTGAGAATATTCACCAAGGGGCTGAAGCGTGCTGGCACGATGAAACGCAGCCAACTGGAGCAAGGCGGAATCAAGTTCGTTATACTTTATCGGTTAGGCGAAGACTACAAAAACGAATATCGTGTATTCCACGTGCATCATCATGCGACAATGTCGGAAGAACGTATGCGTCAGGCCTTGTATCCGAACCCACAGGGCAACTATTTCTGCTTTGTTTTCGATGAAGAAGTTTCAATCAATCCAATTATCAATCTAGCAAGGATATTGACAGATTATCGTATTGATACAACACATGAATATCAGGAAGGTGCCCCGATTGTTGTTACGGGAGAAAAATTGATGGAATACAAGGATGGATTGTAAGAACGTGATAATGAAATCAGATTATGAATATAGACTACACTAAAATACCTAAAGCAGAAGCAATTCCCGAAGCGGACTCGATGATAGAGACATTCCGGGCTATAGGTTATACCTTGGAAACTGCTGTCGCAGACATTATCGACAACAGCATAACTGCTGGTGCTAAGAATGTTTGGATTACCAGAATTTGGGATGGTGACAATTCCAGCATCTGTATCAAAGATGATGGTCACGGCATGAACAGCGATGAGTGTATTCAAGCAATGCGTCCGGGCAGTAAGAATCCTTTAGAGGAACGAGACGCTGTTGACCTTGGACGTTTTGGTTTAGGATTGAAGACCGCTTCATTTAGCCAATGCAGAAAACTTACGCTGCTCAGTAAGAGAAAA
>CADBSN010000299.1 GCA_902797255.1 uncultured Bacteroidales bacterium
AATTTACCAATAACCTGCGTACGGCAGAAGAGCTTGTAAGAGAGCCAGAAGTTCAGCACGACCCACAGGCCTGCAACCACATCGGCAATGACGATGTCCATCGTAGTCGTTTCCTTATACAACGTGGGGTCGTCAAACGGCAATATCCACCCCTGCACAATGGTCAATAGTATGACGACGATGGTTGTCAGCACCCAGTTGTACTTATGCGAGCGGAAGAACGTGGCACCCAGAGCATAGATGGAATGGAACCAGATAGTGAGGACAAGTAAGGTATGAACCAGAATGCGCTTAGCCTCAGCAGGCATCTGATGCCATATCCGACTCGCATACTCCGTCAGTCTTGAGGTCACAAACACAACATCATCCCAACCTTGTATCCAATGGAACACATACTGTAACAGGTCGGCTGCGAAGAAAGCCACCAGATAGAGCGGTATCAGGAAAATCCATGTGGCATAGCGTATCAGGTATTTCTCGAGGTTCGAGGCTGGCAGCATCATCAGATTCTGCGTGTCGTGCTTACCATCCATGTTATAGAACATAAACGAGGAGCCCAACACGATGGTAACTGCAAAAATGGCCACTACCATGATGCAACTCATCTGATAACCTCCGGCATGGTCATTGTTGGAGGAAGTAAGCATCGGAAAGAACAGGAAACCAAGCAGCATGATGACGAATATCTGCAGGAAGGACTTCACGTAGTACCTCCTATCGTTTGACAGCGTCCAACAGGCCAGTTTGCTGAATCGTTTCATATTAAATTGTATCATAACTATCAATTATCAATTGTCAATTTTAAATCTTCCCTTCGTTGACAGCATTAAAGAGCAATTCGAGGTTCACCTGAGTCTCAGCACTATCCTCCTTGCGGGGAGCTATCACAGCATTACCCTGAAGTGAAGGCTCCGCATAGATGACATCGTTCATCTGCTCAGGCGAGCGATACTCAAAGGTATATTTCTCTGCTATTTCAGCCACGGAGGCATCGAGCAAGAGCTTTTGCTGAGAGAGAATCAGGATATGGTCGAGCAATGCCTCCACATCGTGCACCTGGTGGGTGGATATGATGAGCGTACGATCCTCCGTCATGTACTGGGCAACGACCTTGCGGAACTGCGACTTCGAAGGAATGTCAAGACCATTGGTGGGCTCGTCCATCAGCAACAGCTTCGTATTGGCAGCCATTGCGAACGACATAAAGACCTTCTTCTTCTGTCCCATCGAGAGGGCATTCAGCTTCACGTCCATCGTGAGCTCGAAATCATTCAGACAAGCCTCCAGCACCTCGTGACTGAAACGGGGATAGAAGGGCGCATTGATCTTCACATACTGACGGAGCGACATAGAGGGGAGGTCGAACTCCTCAGGAACGATGAAAATATCCTGAAGCGTTTCGGGCCTTCTCAGTTTTGTTTCGATGGAATCGAAACACACGGTACCCTTCTTAGGGCGCAACAATCCCGCAATGAGATACAACAGCGTCGACTTGCCAGTACCGTTCTTGCCCAGCAGGCCATAGATGTTGTTTGCCTCCAGCGTCAGGCTGAAATCGTCGAATACCAGAGCATTGCCCCCGGCATACTTGAAACTGATGTTTTTTACTTCTATCATAATCGTATCATATTGGTTAAAATAACTCTGTAGTGGTGTACTACTTCAATAGTACACTGCAAAGGTAAGCCTTTTTGTTCATTCCCACCAAACTTTTTTCGTGTTTTAACACGGATTTAACATTCCCACCTTATTGTATATACGCACACAAAAGCTCATTCCTGCCCTTTGTGCTTAAAAACGATGAAAGAGCAGGAAGCGAAAAGTCAGATAAGAATAAAGCTTTAGCCGCGCTGGTCGGCTCCCCACATCATCTTTTCGCGCAAAGTGCGGAAATAACGGGTACCGGCACGCTTGATGACCTGCACCTGATAGGGTGCTTTTCGCAGGGTGAGGCGTGTGGTATCGGGTAGTTTTTCACTGCGCCCGTCCAAAGCCACGAGGAAATTGTGGGTACGCGTCTCGATAGAAAGGTCGATGACCGAGTCAGCGGAAACGACAATTGGCCGTACATTAAGCGAATGAGGAGCAACGGCAGTCAGTGAGAACACGTGTGTGCCAGGAACGATGATAGGGCCACCGACACTGAGGGAGTAGGCCGTAGAACCTGTAGGAGTACTCAGCACCAGGCCGTCTGCCTGATAGGTTGTCAGGTATTCGCCATTGATACTGGCATGAATGGTTATCATCGACGCCGAGTCGCGCTTCAGAATAGCCACATCGTTCAAGGCACAGTCGTAGCCTTGCAACGAGTGATTGTCAGTCTCAACAAAGATAGCAGCACGCGCCTCGATGCTATAGTCGTCAGCGTAAAGAGCCTGGATGGTCTGCTCTATATCCTGTGCATTGACATCCGCCAAGAAACCTAAGCGCCCGGTATTAATACCCAGAATAGGTATCTCCTTAGCTCCCACCATACTGGCTGTGCGCAGGAAGGTTCCGTCACCACCCATGGAGATGGCAAAGTC
>CADBSN010000300.1 GCA_902797255.1 uncultured Bacteroidales bacterium
AGGAACTCCGATGAGGTTCATCTCCGCAAGGTTTGCACCTTTACCGCCAAGCAATTCTCTCATGTTGGCATTACCTTCGGCTTGTCCATTACCGAAAGTATAAACTCTTTTTTGACTCATAATTAAAAACTAAAAATATTATAACATGTTTAAATTAGTTGCTATAGAAAGTCTGCAAAGATAGTGATTTCTTGCAAACCATGCAAATTTTAAGCGATTTTTTTGCATAAAACCTGCAAAACAACTAACTTTGCAATTCGAAATACGGAAACTAATATTGAATTGCGAAGATGCTTACTCATTATAGATATTATAGATATTGTCTCATTTGGTTTATTATTTTTGGTTGCACACAATTGTATGGGCAGACCAAAAACAATATCATGTCTATTGATGACCGTATCTATGCCATATATCAACGTGGATGTTCACATTTAAGAGATTCTCTCATTTTTACCTATATGGATTCCATGGTGGTTCTTGCCAAGAAATATCATGACCCAAAGGCTGAGGCTGTGGCTTACACTCTGCCTCTACGGTATTATTTCAGGAATAACGATGAGGATGGAATGGAAAAAGCTGTAGCAAAATGTAAACAAATCGCAAGAAAAAACGGATATTTACAGTATTTCTACTATGCATATAATGAGCAATGCACGATGCTCATCAACATGAAGGAATACAATAAGGTGAAACAAGTGCTGAAAGAAACGCAAGAGTGGGCACAGAAGGATAATCTTGACTATGGATGGGCCATTTGCTATTCTCAACTTGGTCATCTTGCACGACACACCTATAATTATAATTTAGCCATTGACTATTATAAAAAGGCACGTGATTATTATGAAGATGCGAACCAGTCTCTTTCAACCTTGTATATCTATATAGCATCTTGTTACAGCAGTATGCACGATCACGACATCGCAAAGTTTTATTATGAGCAGTCATATCAAGCAGCTGTGTCGGATCAAGAACGGATGACAGCCTTGGTTCAGATGGCAAATTTTGCTAACCAACACATGCGTTATGAAGATCTAGATGACTTATATGAACGTATTCAGGAGTTATCAAAAACCTGTGGTGAACCGACAGATGCCTACTACGTATACGTCAAACTGAAGCATTATATTAACAACAAACAATACGACCAATACCTGAAAGAGCTAGAAAATGTCCAGAATCCTATTGATAAGTTGATATACCAGCAATATTATGCAGAAAGAACTGGAGACTATAAGGAGGCTTACGTATTAGGAACAAAAATACTTGCGAAGTTCAAAGAAAATAATAGCCACGAAACGCAGGTCATCTTATCCGACTTATCAAACCGTATGGAAACAGCCCTGCTTGAAACAGAAAATGCCGAACTGGAATTAGAGCAGAAAGAACTGGAGGCAAAGCACAACCGCATGACAGCTTTCTTCTTATTCATATTAATGTGTATTATTGTCGTTATTTTGATTCTTTATATACGTGTACGAAACAAAACGATCAGACGTCTAAAAAGAGCATGGAATCATGCACGACAAGAAGAACTGAAAGCGATTGAGGCCAATAAGATCAAAGATGAATTTGTTCAGAACATGAGTCATGAAATTCGTACTCCTCTCAATGCCATCTGTGGCCTGTCACAGATGTTGAGCGACCCTCAGATGGACGGAATGATTACGACAACAGAAAAGGAGGAATATAGTGGGCTGATCAAAGCCAACACCAACATGCTTACCTCTCTGGTTGAAGATATCCTTTATATCTCTGATATCGAAAAAGGCCGTTACAAGTTGGATAAGAATGAATACAGTCTCAATACGATCTGTCATTTCTCTGTGGAAACAGCGATGGTTCGCTGTCCCGAAAATGTCAAGTTATATTATACCAGCGAAGTGAACGATGATTATATGATTTTGACAGATAGAAACCGTGTGCAACAAGTGCTCATGAATATGTTGACGAATTCGTGCAAACACACCAGCGAAGGAGAAATCCATTTGCATTGCGCAGTGAACGAGCCTGAAGAAAAAATCATATTCTCGGTAACAGATACAGGCAAAGGTGTTCCACCTGAGATGGCCGAAGTGATTTTCGAGCGGTTCAAGAAACTCGACATGTTCGTTCAGGGAACAGGAGTCGGACTTTCCATCTGCCGTATCATTGCAGAATTGCTTGAGGGCAGAATCTATCTTGATACGACCTATACAGCAGGAGGAGCGCGTTTCGTATTCGAGATGAAACTCCACAAAACTCCCCCACCACAAATAAACTTATCAGACCAATAACTATCTATTATAGAGACATGAGAATACAAACGATTATATACCTATTACTTTTATCTCTGGGTATTCATGCGCAGAATGAAGTGAAGTTGATTTTCACTGGTGAGGTGAATGTCGGCAACAACTATGGCATGCGTTACCAGCAGCAAATCGATGCAGAGAAAATATTTGCCAACGTAACAGACAAGCTGAAATCTGGTCATGTCGCTTTCGGTACACTTGGTACGGTACTGATTGATGCTGATGCCACACCAAACAAATCCAACATGATTGGTACACGCAAACTCATTCGTATGTCAGCTGATTATGCTGCATCATTGGCACAATCGGGATACACAGCCTTAAGTCTGGCCAATTCCCATGTCAGCGATTTTGGTGTCGAAGGCGTACAGACAACGATGAATGCTATGCAAACCAATAACATTGAATTTGCGGGATTGAAGTCTTTACAAGAATATAAGGTGTTTGATCGTAACGGAGTGAAATATGGGTTTATCGCCTTCGGTACCTCCGTCCATACCCTCTCCATGAGCGACTCTACCACCATACGCCAATTGGTAGCAGGTTTGGACGACCAGTGTGACATCGTAGTGGTCGCATTCAGTTTCAACGAGACAGAAAACAGCTTGAAAAGCGGCGTGAACCCGTCAACTAACCGCAACTTGTTCATGAACAGCGCGATCACTTTTGCACACACTTGTATCGATGCTGGAGCAGACATCGTCTATGGTAACGGGCACAATCTCCCACAACCTCTGGAACTATATAAAGACAAACTGATTATCTACGGACTGGGCAATTTCTGCACGCCTTATGGTGCGACCTACATGGGTGAGATGGGTGCTGCCCCCATGATTGAGGCCAACGTGTTTACCGATGGAACTTTCAAGGACGGACACATCATCTCCTATCGTCAGCAGAACGTAATGGGACCACATGTAGACACATCTAACGAAGCCGTGAAAATCATCAAGGGTCAGACCACACGTTTCTTCCCACAGACCCCTTTGCAAATCGAAGACAACGGAGAGATTATCTCTACCTCCGAATCAGCCTATGCTGTCGCATTGAAGATTCTTGCCGAAGCTCAGACGCATAAAGGCAAACGCTACCGTTATGGAACGATGGGGCCAACCACCTTCGACTGTTCAGGCTTCACAGGGTTCGTCTTTGCGAAGTTCGGTTATAAGCTCAACCGTTCAGCGGCTGGTCAGTATCAGCAGGGAACACCCGTCGACCGCAAGAACCTGCGTCCTGGCGATCTTGTCTTCTTCACACGTTCGTCTGTACATGGAGCCGGACATGTAGGTATCGTGTATAGTGTCGATAAAAAGAACAACAGTTTCAAGTTCATCCATGCTGCGGTAACCAAAGGCATCACAATCGACGACTATGCCACATCTGCTTATTACATCAAGCGATACATAGGAGCCAAGCGAGTCATCGACGTTTTGCCTCACGAAAGTGATAAAAAGTAATTTCAAGGCCCCATTTTTCACTTTTTACGATTCTGTTTTACACTTTTTTCGTAGAAAAAGGATATTTCCCCAATCCTCTTTCCAATTTTCTTTGTAACTTTGCAACATAAATGGGCCTTTTGGTTTTTGCAGATTAAACCAATTACATCAAGTGTAAATCAAATCAAAAAACAATATCAGTCAAATCAAATGAAAAAAAGTTTATGTTTGGTTGCTTTGGCATTGTTGTCATGCATCCAAGTTATGAAAGCACAAACAAGTCTTATTGTAAACGAAATCATGGCCAGAAACATCGACATGATGTTAGACCCTTCTTACAATTATGGTGGATGGATTGAACTCTACAACCCAACTAA